>JAIQFL010000442.1 GCA_020073365.1 Terriglobia bacterium
AGAATCGGACACTCCTCCCGAGCCCTGTCGCACACCGTGATAACGAAATCGAACTTCTGCCCTTCGAATGCCGTCAGCGGCTTCGACCGCTGCGCGGAGATGTCCATGCCAAGTTCCCACATCACGGCTACCGCCTCCACGCGCACCTGAGCAGGGTGCGTCCCAGCCGAAGAAACCTCAAACACGTCACCCGCCTCGTGCCGAATCGGCGCCTCAGCCATCTGGCTCCGGGCAGAGTTTCCCGAACAGACCACGAGCACCCGCCTTTTCTTCACAGCGGACCCTTGCGCCACTGGGTCTACCGGGCTGTGGCCGCCCGATCCCGAAAGAACGCTCTCACACGTTCATGGATCTGATCTCGAATGCGGCGGAACGCCGCCAGACGCTCCTGTTCGCTGCCCTGGACAGCAGCGGGGTCTTCGAAGCCCCAGTGAATCCGCTCGGTGCCGGCCGGAAACACCGGGCAGTTGTCGCGCGCGTTATCGCAGACGGTCACCACGTAGTCGATCGACTGGCCTGAGAACTCGTCGACGGACTTCGAGCGGTGACCCGAGATGTCGATACCGATCTCTTTCATAGCGGCAATCGCTTCGGGACGGACAGAGCTTGGCTTGGTGCCGGCGCTGAACACCTCGAAACCTCCGCCGCCTTGAGCGCGAAACAACCCCTCCCCCATCTGGCTCCGGGCGGAATTGCCAGTGCATAGAACTAGAATCTTCTTCGTTGTCATCTACTACGCTCCCTCCCTCTGTTCTGTCTCACTTCTTCTTGCGCCGGCCAAGCACCCAAGATGAGGTCATCTTCAGGACCTTCTTGCCCTGACAAACGCGCTCATGAACTTGCCGCCGACCTGGGGTGCAATCGCGTGCCGATCTTTGACGACACCTTTGATCGATGTAATCTTCTCGCTTCAGTTCTCAATGTGGACAACAGCGTCCGGATTGAGAATTCGGTTTCGAGTGCAGCACTCGGAATAGAGAAACGCGAGTAGCTCTCTCAAGGCCGCCGCGTTGGCTGAATACCAAAGGAACGTGCCGTCCCGGCGTACTGCCACTAGATCGTGGTTCTTGAGCTTTCCGAGGTGGTGGGACAGAGCAGATGCCGTGATGCCAAGGTCCTTCTGGATGTCACCCACCACCATTCCGTCCGGATGTGCCGAGAGCAGCAGTCGCATGATGCGGAGGCGCGGTTCCGCTCCCAGCGCATTGAGCGTTTCCGCATAGCGGGCGACATTCAGATCGGTTCCTTTGAGCTTCATGGTGAGCAGCCCATCCCGTTACTTCCGAGGTGGGCTGGACCTCCCAAACGACTTTCGCCGATCTTCCTCGGCTTCATAATCGTGCCGGAGCCCCTGTGCCAACCGAAGGAGACCCTTGACCAGTTGCCAATCCGGAGAGTCTCTGCGGCCTTGTTCCTCTATCCAGCGAAGGTGCTGCTCGAATGAGTCAGTTGCCTCTGCATAGAAGTCGCCCATATGGCCTTTCCTCCTAGTCTTCCAATCGCAGATGGGCCGGACGCCGCGCGGCAGGCGAAGTCCCCCACTCCGGACTGCGAGCATTCATGCCGGCGCCTGACCGATCGCAATTCAAGTTGTGCCAACATCCCGTAGGCATCATCAGCCGACGCCCTCCGTTTCCGGAAACCAATGCCGTGTTCGGTTGCAGACAGAACACACCGACAGCATCACGGGGACCTCAACGAGGACGCCCACAACCGTCGCCAGAGCTGCTCCCGAACCGGGACCGAACAGGGCTATCGCCGTCGCCACAGCTAGTTCAAAGAAGTTGCTGGCGCCGATCAGCGCTCCCGGAGCGGCTACCGCGTGACGGACCTTGAAGAACTTCATGAGTCCATATGTGAGCGATGAATTGAGATAGACCTGCAGGATGATAGGAACGGCAATCAGAATCACATGAAATGGTTTGCCCGTGATGTTGTCCGCCTGGAAGGAGAAGATCAGTATGAGTGTCGCCAGGAGGGCGAGCATGCTGACCGGAGCGAAGCGGGGCAGCAATGTCTTTTCGAACCACTCCTGTCCGTGTGCACGGATGAACCAGGCGCGAAGCGCAGAACCCGCCGCCAACGGGATCACGATGAAGATTCCAACCGCATACAAGAGCACCTGAAACGGTACGTGTAGCGAGGAAGCCCCGTTGACCAGGAAGCGGACGATTGGCGCGAAAAGGAAAAGCATCACCAGGTCGTTCAGCGAAACCTGCACGAGCGTGTAGGCCGGGTCGCCGTCGGTGAGGTAACTCCAGACGAACACCATCGCGGTGCACGGCGCTGCGGCAAGGATGATACAACCTGCGATGTACTGATCGGCGTCGGCGAGCGGAATCCAGGCCGCGAACACGTACCGGAAGAACAACCACGCAATGAACGCCATCGAGAACGGTTTGACCAACCAGTTCACAAACAGGGTCACTAGCAGGCCGCGCGGCTTCTTGCCGACGTCCCGAATGGAGACGAAGTCCACCTTCATCATCATTGGGATGATCATCAACCAGATCAGCACGGCGATCGGAATATTGATCTGACTGCCTGCTCCGAATTCGATCCTACGGAGCTGGTCGATGAGGTCTGGTAATGCCTTGCCAACCAGCACGCCAACCAACATGCAGAGGCCGACCCAAAGGCTGAGATATCGCTCGAAATAGTTCAGTCTCTTCCGCGTTGTAGTTTCAGTAGTCGGTTGTGCCATGGACATTTCAACCTCTCGCTGATTCCAAAATGGGAACTCTCCCGGTGTTGGTCGCCAGTTCGCGCAACCTTTCGGGGCCAACCGGCTCGGAGGGACTCCACGGGACGACCGCCATGCGATGGGAGAACCGCTCCCGGACCTCGGAAATGAACGGTAGCTCGCGTTCGCCGCGCTCCACCAGAACTCGATCGCGAAAGCCGTCCCCGGAAAAGGCCTGATTCACCACCCAGGCGAACGGCGTGATGCCAGCCCGCGCCAGATCCTCCTGCAATCGCGCCGCTTCGTGAACGGGAGTCGCCTCCGGCAGTGTCACTAGCAGAACGCGGGTGAAATTGGGGTCTCGGAGACGCGGGAGAAGTTGCCGCACCGATTCCGGCAAATCGCTCATCGTGCGCGTCACATCGCGGTGGTAGGCTTCGGCCGCGTCCAGCAACAGAATTGTGTGCCCAGTCGGAGCGGTGTCGAGCACAACGAAGCCGTGTTGCCCTTCTGCGACGACGCGCGCGAACGCGCTGAACACCGCGATCTCTTCAGTACAGGGCGATCGCAAGTCCTCCTCAAGCAACGCCATTCCCTGCGCGTCCAGTTGAGGTGCCGATTTTGCCAGGACGGCCTCTGTGTAGTGGCGAGTCTCAGTGGCAGGATCGATCCGGCTCACCGACAGGTTCGGAACGGAACCGCCGACCGTTGCCGCAACATGGGCCGCCGGGTCCGTGGTGCTGAGGTGTACCCGATGCCCACGGTGGGCCAATTCTATGGCGATGGCCGACGCGATTGTGGTCTTACCGACGCCGCCCTTACCCATCGTCATCACGACGCCGCGCCCCATCTTTTCCAGTTGGTCGATCAGTGCGGAAAGAGGAAGCCCGGAAGAGATTGCATCCGGCCCGTCACGGCGCACTGGTTTGCCAGTCCTGGATGCGCTGCCTCCAAAGACGCACCGGAGATTCTCCACGCCCATTGGAGCGAACGGTAGCAGTGGTACCTCGGTTCGCGGAAGACCCGCGAGATCGGCAGGCATCCCGGCGAGCGCTGCCTGGCCACGGGCCTCGAGCGAGCACCCGGCGGCATCGTTGCGATCATGGGCGATAAAGACGCCGTTGAGAAACAGCCGCTGGTTGGCAACACCCATTTCCGCCAGTTCCGCTCTGGATCGATTCGCTTCGGCGAGCGCAGAGCGCTCTGGCCGGCTTACGAGAACCAGCGTTGTCGTCGACGCGTTGGTGAGCGCCTGCAGGCTGGAATCGTAGAGGGATTTCTGCGTCTCGAGGCCGGCCAGTGGCCCGAGGCACGAGGTGCCGGTCGTGTTTTCGGCAATGAATCCCGTCCATGCGGCCGGGAGTTTCAATAAGCGAAGCGTGTGCCCCGTCGGAGCCGTGTCGAAGATGATGTGATCGAATCCCTCGGTTGCATGGGCATCGCCAAGCAGTTTCGTGAATTCGTCGAAGGCCGCAATCTCAACGGTGCAGGCACCGGATAGCTGCTCTTCAATGCTATTGATGGCGGCTTCGGGGAGCACTCCGCGGTACGGCCCAATCACCCGGTCCCGGTACGCCTTCGCGGCTGCTTCCGGATCGATGTTCAGCGCGAACAGTCCGTCGGCGCCGGGAATCGCGGTCGGCGTACCGGACAGCCGCACGCCCAGAACTTCGTCGAGATTCGATGCCGGGTCCGTACTGACCAGTAACACCTTCCTGCCCTGCTGGTGGGCCATCGCCACCCCCGCCGCACACGCGAGCGATGTCTTGCCAACGCCGCCCTTTCCTGTGAAGAAGAGAATGCGTGTCGCCTGCTCCAGGAAACCGGCCATACTCTCCTTCGTCATGTCGAGCCTTCCTAACAACACCGCGTGTTGATCACCGGTAGTTTCGCGCCGGCCTGCGCCTGGCCCGGCGGGTCCGGCTCGACGCCAGTCAATCGCGACAATTCGTCCCGAGTCGGGTAGCGGCCCTTGCTGATGACCGCACCATTCAGCAGGATCAGAGGCAGACACTTATTGCCGTTCTGCCTGAGGGCCGCTTTGACGACTTCGCTGGCGGCGAAAGCCTGCGGCTGTTGGGCCAGGTTGTAACGTTCGACAGCGATTCTCTGGTTTGCCAGCCAGTGGAGATCCGCCGTGAATCTCACTAGCGCCGGATCGACATTCGGGCCGCACACACCCGTTGAGCAGCACATCGGGGGATCGAAGACTTCTACTTTGTTCATATCTGTTCCTTCCGCCCTTCGTCGAAAGGCGATTACCAAAACCAAAAAAACTCAAATGATGGCTACGAGCGCTTTCAGCTTTCGCAGCGTTTCGTAGTTGATGCAATACCCAATCCGAGGCCCGTCCTGACTGCTACGAACCAAGCCGGCGTCCCTTAGAATCCTTAGGTGCTCGGAGACTGTCGACTGCGCGAGCGGTAGTTCACCAACGATCTGACTGCACACCCGCGCCTCTTTGCGCGATAACAAGCGGAGAATGTGAACACGAGCCGGATGGCCGATGGCCTTAGCAAGCTTCGCCAGTTCCTCGTCGGCATCCGGACCTTCAAGACCTTGGAGGTTCGTCTGCGGCAGCGGTTCAGCCGGTGGGCAGCAAATGGTATCGGGCTTCGTTTTGTAATTCATAGCCATTCGACGATTAACGATATCACGGCCACCCCCTGCCCGTCAAGCCCTCGTCACACCTGGCGCAGAGCGGCGGGTCTCTCGTTGCGTAGCGATCCAGCGGTGAGAAGACTTCAGGGGTCGAGCCGGCCCGACCCGAAGGGACGGAAGCGCGGCAGGTTCTGCTCCTGCCTGAGCTCCAGCACCAGCGTCATCACCAGTCGCTCGATGGCGTCCCGGACCTCGCGGTGCTCGTCGTACTTCAGGAAGATCGGGTCGGGGATGTCCCATGTCCGGATGGACGTGCCCACGCTGTCCGGCAGGTCGAATCCGCTCATGTTGATGACCACGTCAAACTGCGCGCGGCCCAGGTGCCGGATGCTCTTGGGAAAATGGTCGCGCAGATCGAGACCCTTTTCGGCCATCGCGCGCATAGTGTCGTCGGCCACTCCCGATGCCGGAGTGAGTCCGGCGCTCGCGGCGACCATGACATCGCTGCCGTATGCCCGCGCAAAGGCTTCGGCCATCTGGCTGCGGCACGAATTACCCAGGCAGACAAACAGGACGCGCTTCAGGGGAGGCGTCACAGCTTCTCCAGGAAGAGTTCATGCACCCGCAGATCGGAGGTGAGCTCGGGATGAAATGTCGCGGCCATATGGCGCCCCTGCTCCACCAGCACGGCGTCGCCCCGATATCGCGCCAGCACCTTGGCCTGGCTGCCGAGGCGGCGAATGATCGGCGCCCGGATGAATACGGCCTCCAGTGTACCCGGCGCGGTACGTTGCTGGAACTCGGGCTCGGGATCGAGCTGCGCCACCCGGCTGTCGATCTGCCGGCCATAGGCGTTTCGTTCCACGCCGATATCCATGAAGCCCAGGCTCTCCTGCGCGGGACCAGAGACTTCATGGGCCATCAGGATCGCCCCGGCGCAGGTTCCAAACACCGGCTTGCGGGCGCCGAATTCGGCCAGCTTGTCCATCAGCCCTTCATAACCCAGCAGCTTGAGCATGGTGGTGCTTTCTCCGCCGGGAATGATCAGCCCGTCGATATCGCCGAACTGCTCGGGCTCCTTTACGAAGACCGGCTCGGCTCCGGCGCGCTCGATGGCCACGCCGTGAGCCGCAAAATCCCCCTGCAAGGAGAGGATCCCCACCCGCTTCATCACCAGCCTCGTGTCTGCATCAATTCGGACTCGGCCATCTTGGACACGTCGAGTCCCGGCATGGCTTCGCCCAGGGCCCGGCTGGCCTCCAGCAACTTCTCGGGGTTGTCGAAGTTCTTGGCGGCCTGGACGATGGCATTCGCGCGAGCTGTGGGATCGGACGACTTGAAGATCCCCGAGCCGACGAATACCGCCTCAGCGCCGAGTTGCATGACGAGCGCCGCATCGGCCGGCGTGGCAATGCCGCCCGCGGAGAAGTTCGGCACGGGAAGCCTGCCGTGCTGAGCCACCCATTCCACCAATTCCAGCGGAGCCTGGAGGGTCTTGGCCTGATGCACCAGTTCCTCCTTGCCAAGCACCGTGAGCTGCTTCATCTCTTTCACGATGGTGCGGATGTGGCGGACCGCCTCCACGATGTTGCCCGACCCGGCCTCGCCCTTCGTCCGGATCATGGATGCGCCTTCGGCAATGCGGCGGAGCGCTTCGCCCAGGTTGCGCGCACCGCACACGAAGGGGACTTTGAAATCGTTCTTGTCGATATGGTGCTCTTCATCGGCGGGGGTGAGAACCTCGCTCTCGTCGATGAAGTCCACGCCTAACGCTTCGAGAATGCGCGCTTCCATGAAATGTCCGATGCGCGCCTTGGCCATGACCGGAATGTGGACGGTCCTCATGATCTGCTCGATGATGGCGATGTTGGCCATGCGGGCCACTCCGCCATCCCTGCGAATATCCGATGGTACGCGCTCCAGCGCCATTACGGCCTGCGCGCCCGCGTCTTCCGCGATCCTGGCCTGCTCCGCATTGGTGACGTCCATAATGACGCCGCCCTTCAACATCTCCGCGTGTCCCACGTTGACCCGAAACCGTTCGCTCGAAAACTGAAACATGTCATTCGCTCCTATCGAATGAGGTGACAGACGGGACTGTCCACGCGGCGCAAAGGGCGCCTTGGGACAGTCTCGTCTGTCACCTCCCTCACACCATGGCGGGCGCCGGCTCGAAACTGCGCGACGCGCTTTCGATCTCGCCCGAAACAATCCGCCCCAACACCGCAAGGCCGGCCCGGATCTGGTCCGGAGGCAGCCCTGCAAAACTCAGCCGCAGCGCGCCCGGCTCCAACCGCGACACGGCGAAATAACGGCCTGGCATGTAGGCCACTCCTTCCTTCTGCGCGCGCGACAGCAATTCACCAGCGTCCAGCGGTTCCGGCAAACGCACCCACACGTTCATCCCCCCTTGGGGCCGCGTCCACCGCGTGCCCGGAGGCAGGTACTGGCGGCACGCGTCCAGTGTGGCCGCCAGCCGTTCGGCGCCGGCTTCCAGCACACGCGCATGGTGCGCTTCCAGGCGCCCGGATTCCGCGAACTCCAGCAGTACCGCCTGGGAAAGCTGGTCGGTGTGCAGGTCGGCGGCTTCCTTGGCCTGGCGCAAACGGTCCATCAGGGGCTTCGGACCCACCGCCCATCCGACGCGAAGGCCGGGAAAACTCACTTTCGAAAAGCTGCGCAGCAGCACCGTGCCGCCCTGCTCATCCAATTGCTTGATGGCCGGCAACGCCTCACCGGAATATCGCAACTCGCCATAGGCATCGTTTTCCACCACCGGAACGCCCGCAGCGCCCGCCGTCTTCAGCAGCGCGCGCCGCGCGGCCAAGGGCATGGTCGCGCCGGTGGGATTCTGGAAATTCGAGGTCACTACCAGGAATCGCGGGCGCTCGCGCTCCAGGACGCGCTCCAGTGAGGCCACGTCCAGCCCGTCGGCGCCCACCGGAATGCCCACAAGCTGCGCGCCCATTCCAGCCAGCAGGTTCTTCAGCCCGGTATACACGGGGTCCTCAACCGCCACCGTATCGCCCGGCCGCAGCAGCACCCGGCCGATCAGATCGAGCGCCTGCTGGCATCCGT
>JAIQFL010000443.1 GCA_020073365.1 Terriglobia bacterium
CAGTTCTCATTGTCGCCGATCGAGTGAGCCGTCCGGCACCTGCCATGAAAATGGACGGCCGGGAGCGCTGCCCCCCAATTCCCGGTTCCACGCATCCGGCGGCCCCCATTCAAAAAACCGGTCTTCTCGATCGATTGTGCCAACCCCCCCAAAAAGGGAAAGGGCAGTTGCGAGCGTGTTGTTGAAAACACGAGGGTTGAGCCTTCTGCCATCCCGAAAAAAGGAACTATCGACTCGCTTTTTCGGGTTGGCATCCCGACACGGTCAAATTCTATGCCGTTATGAGGCAGAGCCTCCTCTAAGCTGTATTAAGGCCCAGCCCTAAGACAAAGGACTACCTCCAAGGATCTATCCTAGTATCAAGCACCTAGAACCTGAAGTACCCCTGAGGTACCCACATGACTTTTACTTTCGGCCCCGCCTCCGCATAATGAACTTGTCCCCTCCTCGGGGAATACAACGGACTCCACTATGGCTCGGGCAGAGGAATTGAACGGGAATGATGTCATTGGCGGCGAGCGACGTTACGACCGGAGGTACCAACTCCAGTTGGAACTCCGGTGGAAGCTCATCCGGCGCAAGAAGGTTCTGGATTCCGGCGCCGGGCGCACTATCGACCTGTCGAGCAGCGGAATTCTGTTCGATGCCGTTCAGGCATTGCCGGTAGGGCTCAACGTGGAATTGTCGGTCTCCTGGCCGGTTTTGCTACACAATGTAGCTCCCATGCAACTAGTCGTAAGCGGACGGATTGTGCGGTCCAGCGGCTCCCAAGTTGCCATTCACGTGACGCAACACGAATTCCGGACGGTAGGTATTCCGGCCGAGCATAGGCCTGTGTTGGTTACCGCCGCTCGGACACCGCAAGTGGCGATGAATCGCGATTTTGGCGACCTCGGCAAACTTCAGTAGTACCGATGGGACTGGCCGTTTGACTAATGCCGCGAGTCTGCCTTATTGTGGGGCGGCTCCAAAACAGCCATGGCGCGGATAGCACGCTACCGCCCCTTCCGCCCGAGTGCGGACTCCACCGGCGGCGGCGCCGGCGGTGGCTCCGGTTCCGGCTCCGGCTTACGGGGAACCCGCCGGTCCAGGCGGTAGGTGATGAAGTCGTGGCGCGCCTTGGTGTAGCGAGGCGTTCCCGGCTTACCTTCCACCGTAGCCCATTCCTCGGGAGTGATCTCCTGAATCAGGGGCAGGTGCTTCTGAAAGTAGTTTCTCAACCGTTCCTGCACCGGTTTCAGTGCCGAATGGTACAGCAGAAACAGAACCTCATCCGGCTGTGCCACAGATACCAGGTGGTACACTTGCGAAGCCTTGCGGATGCGCGGTGAACGCAGCGCGGTCTCCAGTTTCTTGGACCGGGCCTCCAACTTTTGCCACTGGTCGATTTCCGCTTTGCCCATCTCCGTGGCCTTGATCAACGCCTGCTTTTCCTTTGGCGTAAGCTTCTCGGTGAGCGCGTAAAGGAAAGGTCCGAAGCGGGCGGCGCGCGTGGCGTCGTCGTCCGGCAGCAACCGGGTGATCTTCTCGAACTTGGCCACGCCGGCCGGATGGAATTTGTCTCCAGCCAGCGCCGGAGAGAACAAAGCCATCAGGCCGAACTCTTCGAGCCTTTTGAGAATCTCGGCGGGATTATCCTCGGCGCTGATACGCTGCAGTTCCTCGCCCAGCACCCGCGCCGGAATCGATTTCTCGACCTCGGCCTCGCGCGCATTGGCCACCTGCATCCGGGTGCGCTCCTCCACCGTGTATCCCAGCCGGACCTGAAATCGGGCCAGGCGGAGAAGCCGCGAGGGATCGTCGTAGAAACCGTAGGAGTTGACAGAGCGCAATTCGTGCCGCTCGATGTCCGCCAGCCCGTTCATAGGGTCCAGCAGGAGGCCCCGGGAAGCTTTGTTCAGGGACAGCGCGATGGCATTACAGGTGAAATCGCGGCCCCTGAGGTCGTCCTGAATGGTAGCGGGTGTAACTTGAGGCCGGGCGCCCACGCGCCCGTATTTTTCCTGGCGCGACATGACCACTTGCGCGGTAACCCCCGTGGGGAAAACCAGTTCCGCGCTCTTTCGATGCTCATCGGACGAGACGATCCGGGCCCCCGTGCGGTCGCAAATGGCCTTGGCCAGCTTCAGCGCATTGCCTTCCACGACGAAGTCCAGATCGCGAATCCGGAACCCGGCCAGCATGTCGCGCATCGCGCCGCCGGTCAGGAATACGTTCACGTTAGCCTGTCCGCTGACGGCTTGTACGTCCTCCACCACCCGGTTCTGGTCGGGACTCAAGTGGCTCTCCAGCATGTAGATGTAATCGCTCATCGCAGGCGCTCTCGATTCCTTCCCTCAGGCCCGTGGGTGGTGTTTCTCCACCGTGTCCCGAAGTCTCGACCGCATGACATGGGTATAGATCTGCGTGGTCGAGATGTCGGCGTGTCCTAACATGATCTGGACGCTGCGGAGGTCGGCGCCCCGCTCCAAAAGGTGGGTGGCAAAACTATGCCGGAGCACGTGGGGCGTCAGCCCATGGAAAATGCCCGCCTTCCGCCCGTACCCGGCGAGAAGTTTCCAGAATCCCTGGCGGGTGAGGGATCCACCCCTGGCGGTCACAAACAGAAACCGGCTGGCGCGCCCTTTGAGCAAGGCGCCGCGGCCCTTTTCGATATAGTCGTCCACCGCTTTCATGGCTTGCTTGCCCACCGGCACCAAGCGCTGTTTGTTCCCCTTGCCCATCGTTCGCAAAACTGCGTATCCCGGATCCAGGTCGCCCACGCCCACGCGGCACAATTCCGAGACGCGCAGCCCGGTGGCATACAACAGCTCCATCATGGCGCGATCCCGGAGACCCGTGGGCCGGGAGGTGTCCGGAGCCCGGATAATCATCTCGATTTCCTGTAGATTCAGAAACTTAGGTATGTTTTGCCATTGCCGAGGGCTGCGCAGGTGCTCGGTCGGGTCGTTTTCGATCTGGCCTTCCCTCAGGAGAAACCCGTAAAAGCTGCGAAGGGTGGTCAAATGGCGCGCGATAGACCGGCCGCTCAGTCCCGATTGGGTCAAATGATCCAGATAAAGGCGGAGATCGTCCGTTTGGGGGATCCGGCTGGCGCTGCCCAGGAATTTGTTAAACCTTGACAAATCAGTGGAATAGGCTTCCAATGAATTAGCCGAGAGGCCCTTTTCCAGGCGGCAGAAATCGAGAAATCGACTCATCTGGCCCGCTAACCGGTCCGAATCTTGCGTAAGCGCTCCAGACATCGTGCCAATGATACAATAAGCGCCGAAATGTTTGAAACATTGTCGTCAAAATGAGGTAAGCTTTGGCCGGCTCCACCACCAAAAAGGCGATCGTTCGCCGGTACGATAGGGAACCCCTGGCCGGTTACGTCAATCCGTTCTCCTATCTGCAAGCTACCGGAGTGGAGCTCATTTCGGCGCAAGGCAACGTTTCGAGCGTCCCCTACGAGGAGATCAAGTCCATCGCCTTCGTGCGCGATTTCGACAGCCGGGAGACCAGCCGGCGCGTCTTCAACACGCGTCCCAAGATGGAGGGGTTGTGGGTGAGCTTCCAGTTTCGGGACGGCGAGGTGATGGAGGGCGTCATGTCCAACAACCTACTGCAAGTGGAGCACTACGGTTTTACCGTGATTCCCCCGGACCCGTACAGCAACAATCAGCGGATCTTCATCCCCCGGGTCTCGTTGCGATCGGTCGAGGTGCTGGGGGTGGTGGACAGCCCCCTGAAAAAGCGGAAAGTCAAGGCCGAACCGAAGGAGCAGATCGGCCTCTTCGACGAGTAAAGAGTGGGGCAGACGATCGGTTTTTGTCGTCTGCCGGGCGTCCACAGGTGACCCTGTGGGCTTGACAGACCACCAAAGGCGATGATCTGTCCCACCAAAAAACAATTACGGTATACTGGAACTTAATACATACTAGTCTCTAGCGCTAGCTAGTTGGAGGTTCCTATGAAGGTGCGTAACCTGGCCATGTTCGCCGCCGGGATGGTGTTCCTGGCCTTTACTTCACTCGCCCAGATCGCGACGATCGAAGGGAACGTGAAAGGTGTGGACGGAAAGCCGGTCCAAGGCGTTGTGGTTAAGATCACACGTACGGACATCAAGGGTGAATACCCTACCAAAACCGACAAGAAGGGCCACTACATTTACATGGGCGTCCCCTTTGGCGGCACGTTCAATGTAGCGATTTTTATCGACGGCAAGCAGGTCGACGTGGTCAACGGTGTGAGGACTACCGGCGACATGAAGCCCGTCGATTTCGATTTGAAGGCTTCCCAGAAGGACAATACGGCGAAGAATGCGGAATTCCAGAAAGCTATCGAAACGGGCCAGATGTCCAAAGAACTGGAGCGCAGCCTGACTCCTGAGCAGAAAGCTCAGATGGAGAAGGAGATCAAGGATAAGTCCGAGAAGCTGAAGAAGCGCAACGAACTGAACGATTCCTTCAATGCCGGCATGGCGGCCAAGGAGGCCAAGCAGTGGGACCAGGCCGTGGCGGCCTTCACCAAATCGTCGGAGCTCGATCCCACCCAGCAGGCCGTTTGGGCGCAACTCGGAGAATCCTACACCCGACTGGCGGAGACCAAAACGGGGCCGGAGTTCGATACCAACATCCAGAAGGCGCTGGACGCTTACGCCAAGGCCATTGAGCTGAAGCCCGAGGACCCGGCCAGCCACAACAACTATGCGCTGGCGCTGGCCAAGGCTAAGAAATTCCCCGAAATGCAGGCGGAATTGAAGAAGGCCGCGGATCTCGATCCCGGCAATGGCGGCAAGTATTACTACAATCTCGGCGCCCTCCTGGTGAACTCCAACCAGGCCGAGGCGGCGGGCGAAGCATTCAAGAAGGCCATCGAGCTGACCCCCACGTACGCCGACGCCTATTATCAATATGGTGTGACGCTGGTCGGCAAGGCGCAAATCGGCTCCGACGGCAAAGTGACGCCGGTTCCGGGCACCGTCGAGGCTTTCCAGAAGTATCTGGAACTGCAGCCCAACGGTCCGTTCGCGCAAAGCTCCAAGGAGATGTTGACCACCTTAGGCTCCAGCGTGCAAACCCAATTCCAGAACCCCAACGCCAAGAAGTCTACGACCACCAAGAAGAAATAGTAAACGCTGAAATTCCGGGGCAGGAGCGGATGGCTCCCGCCCCGACTCCATGAAGTTTCTATTCGTCGAGATCATTTTTCCTCTCCTGGTTCTCCTGTTCCTGAGATCCGTCCTCAAGAGTATCGTTGCCGGTTTCCGCTCGGCTTCGGCCCCGCAGAACCGCGCCCGGCAGGCCCCTCCGCAGGTCTCGGTTGGCGGTGAGTTGAAGAAGGATCCCGTGTGCGGCACTTACGTTTCGACGGCCGGCAGTCTTAGCCAGAAGGTGAACGGCCAGTTGGTGTACTTCTGTTCCGCGGCGTGCCGCGACAAGTACCGCGTGGCGTAGTGGTGGCGCAGGCGGTTCCGCCTGCGAACGTGTTTTCCAACAGCTTCGTGACTTATGCGGGTTAGGATCGCAAACCTGATCTCCACGTGGTTCGGGTGTGGGTATGCTCCTTTCGCTCCCGGTACCGCCGGCTCGGCGGCTGGGTTGGCGATCGCGATCGTCTTGCATCAGTACGCCGGCTTCGCCGGGTGGCAGTTTGCGCTGCTGGCGGCCCTCGCCTTCTACCCCGCCGTATGGGTGGCCGGCATCACCGCGGATGCCGTCCAGCGGAAGGATCCCTCGATCGTAGTGGTGGACGAAGTGATTGGACAATGGATCACGCTGGCAGGCGCGCGCCGGTTCAATTGGCAGAGTTATCTGGCGGCGTTCGTACTCTTCCGGCTCTTCGATATCTGGAAGCCTCCACCCGCGCGGCAACTCGAAGCCTTGCCGGGCGGGTGGGGAATCAACGCCGATGATGTGATGGCAGGGGTGTACGCCGCACTTGTGTTATTCCTGGCAGGATGGTTCAATCTTTATTGAATGGCTCTTCGGAAAACCCCTGACCCCCGGCCCCAGATCGCTGAAGTCACCCCGCCCGCGGCTATTGCCGGAGGCGAGTTGCAGATTCGAGGGAAGGGCTTTGCTAAGACGGATCGGCCCCGCGTCACCATCGGCGAAATCGGCGCCCCGGTGATTATCGGCTCAGATTCCTTCGTGATCGCCCGCGTTCCGGAAGGAGCCACGGCTGGAGAACTGGTCATCGAAAGTGGAGAGCAGGCGAGCGATTCCTGGGCCTGCGACATCGGTGTTCTGGTCGCCGAGAATCTCCATCCGGTGGCCAACCCGGCGGTCGACGCATTTGGAAACATTTACACCACATTCAGCGGATCGCGCGGCCAGAAAGTACCGGTTGCGGTTTACAAAATCGACCTCAACTTCAGCATGAAGCCGTTCATCAACGAGCTCATGAACGCCACCGGCTTGGCCTTCGACCCGCAGGGGATGCTGTACATTTCCAGCCGCTACGACGGGTTCATTTACCAGGTGACCCCCAACGGCAGCATGTCCGTTTTCGTAGAAGGGATGGGAGTGGCCACCGGAATCGCCTTCGATCAGCGGCAGAATCTGTACGTGGGCGATCGCAGCGGCACCGTCTTCAAGATCGCCCCCGACCGGCAGATTTTCGTTTTCGCGACACTGGAACCGTCCATCGCGGCTTACCATCTGGCAGCCGGCCCGGACGGCTACCTCTACGTGAACGGGCCCACCACGTCGAGCTTCGATTCGGTCTACCGCATTTCCCAAGAGGGCGAAGTGGAAGTTTTCTACCGCGGTCTGGGACGTCCCCAGGGCATGGCGTTCGATGAAGACGGGAACCTGTATGTGGCAGCGTCGATTTCCGGCCGCAAGGGCGTGGTCCGCATCTACCCCGACCGGCGCGCCGACCTGTTCGTCTCGGGACCGGGCATCGTGGGTCTGGCCTTTACCCCCGCGCGCGCCATGGTAGTCGCCACCACCAACGCCATCCACCGCGTGGACGTCGGCATCAAGGGCCGCCCGCTCTTCTGATGGACGCCGAGATCATCGCAGTCGGCTCGGAAATGTTGACGCGCGAGCGCGTCGATACGAATTCGCTGTACCTCACCGGCGAGCTGAACAACCTGGGTGTCGAAGTGGTGACCAAGTGCGTGATCGGCGACGACCGCGACCGCCTGGCCGACGCGGTCCGGCGCGCCCTCTCGCGGACGGGGATCGTGCTTCTCTCGGGCGGGCTGGGTCCCACCGAGGACGACGTCACGCGGGAAGCCGTGGCGCAGGCTCTCGACCGCAAGCTGGTCTTTCACCCCGAAATCGCGGACGCCCTGGAGCAGCGTTTCCTGCTGATGAAACGCAAGATGGCGGAGGTGAACAAACGCCAGGCATTCGTCATCCAAGGCGCCGACCTTCTCCCCAACGACCGGGGCACGGCGCCGGGCCAGTGGGTGGAGGAATCGGGCGGGGTGGTTGTGCTGTTGCCTGGACCTCCCCACGAGCTCAAGGCGATGTTCGAGCGCCAATGCCTGCCGCGGCTCACGCGCATCGTTCCCAAGCAGGCGATCCGCACCATCTTCTTCCGCGTGACCGGCATGCCCGAATCCGACCTGGACCAGCTCATCGCGCCGGTCTACAAGAAGTACGAGAACCCGGTCACCACCATCCTGGCGGCCAATGGCGACCTGCAGATCCACCTGCGGGCGCGCTGCGCCACAGAGGCCGAGGCGGATGCGCTGCTGGCCGAAGTCGCCGGACCGATCGAATTGCTTTTGGGAGACCGCCTCTACTCGCGAAACGGCTCGCCGTTGGAAGTGGTGGTAGGGGACCTGCTGCGCAAGAACCACGCGACCGTCTCGGTGGCGGAAAGCTGCACTGGCGGGATGCTGGGAGAGCGCTTCACTTCGGCGCCCGGCAGCTCGGATTATTTCGTCGGCGGATTCATTACCTACAGCAACAAGATGAAAATGGAGCTGCTGGGCGTGAGCCCCGAGATGCTCGAAGAATTTGGCGCGGTGAGCAAGGAGACGGCGGAGGCCATGGCGCTGGGCGCGCGGCGACGGACCAATTCCACGTATGCGCTCTCGGTGACGGGCGTGGCGGGGCCGGATGCCGGCACAAAAGCTGCGCCGCTCGGCGCGGTGTACGTGGGAATCGCCGACGCTGCCGGAACCTATGTGGCGCATCGCCAGTTCATCGGCGACCGCCAGCGCATCCGCGTGTTCACCACGCAGATGGCGCTGGACCTGCTGCGGCGGCGGATCACGGGAAGGGTGCACGTCGATAGTCCGAAGCCCATCGTGGGATGATTGGACTGAGGAGTCGCGATGACCGTTCGTCTCAAGGAGCAATGTTTCGAGGAGAATCGCGACTGGATCGCCGCCCT
>JAIQFL010000043.1 GCA_020073365.1 Terriglobia bacterium
AGCGCCACCGGAGTGGACTTCACGCACTACAAGCACGGCACGCTCGCGCGACGCATTAAACGCCGGATGGCCCTCCGCGGATTCGAAAAGCTGGAAGACTACAGCCGGGACCTCGAGCAGAACCGCGAGGAAGCCAACGCATTGTGCGAGAACTGCTTTATCACCGTTACAGCATTCTTCCGTGAGCCCGGGGTCTTCGAAGAACTGAAAAAGACTGTTTTCCCAGCGCTGGTGGAGAATCGGGCGCCCGATGATCCGATCCGGATCTGGGTGCCTGGGTGTGCTTCGGGTGAGGAGGCCTATTCCATCGCCATCAGCCTGATGGAATTCCTGGCCGAGACGGGAGCCAGCTTTCCCGTAGAGATTTTCGCCACGGATATCAGCCAGGTGGCGATCGAAAAAGCTCGCGCCGGCACATATGCGGAAGGATCCGTGGCCCATGTCTCGCCGCAGCGGTTGGCGCGCTTCTTCACCCGAACGGACCGCGGGTACCAGGTTGCGGCGAGCATCCGTGAAGTATGCGTTTTTGCCAGGCACAACGTGGCACAGGATACGCCATTCTCCAAGCTGGATCTCATCAGTTGCTGTAACCTTCTGATCTACCTGGGAGACGTATTGCAGCGCAAGGTCTGGTCGATCCTGCAATATGCCCTCAAGCCAACGGGCTTTGTGGTACTCGGTCCTTCGGAAAGCGTTGGCACGCTTTCCGAGTCGTTTCATCAAGTGGGAAAGAACCACAAGATCTATTCTTTGCGGCCGGCCGTGAGTGCGCCGGCGCTACCCTTGAGCGAAGGCCGCCGCACCGAAGGCCGGGTGGATCTCCGGGAGAGAATTACCGACACCCGGACCGGGCTGGACGTACAGCGGGAAGCCGACCGGCTCATGCTGGCCGAATATGCCCCCCCAGGCGCCATCGTCGACGACCATTTGAATATCGTTCAAGTGCGGGGCCGCACCGCTCCGTACCTCGAGATCTCACCGGGCGAGCCTACCAATAACCTATTGAAACTGGCGCGCGAAGGCTTGATTGGGGGTCTTGGTAAGGCGATAAGAACCGCCAGACAGACCCGGGCCGCAGCCCATGAAAACGGCTTCCGGATCGAAGACAGTGGCCAGTTAAGAGACGTCACCATCAAGGTGGTCCCGTTCAGCGGCTCATCCTCCTCGCCAGGGCGGCATTTCCTGGTTCTGTTCGAAGACGCCGCCGCGAAGCGGAGTCCGAAGACGATGCGCAAGCCCGCCATACCGGACCGCGTGGGAAGCACCCGGCTGAGACGCGAGATGGTAGCAACCAAAGAGTATCTGCACTCGATCGTCGAAGACAACGCAGCCACGCTGGAGCAGCTCAGGGCCGCGAACGAAGAGGCGCAGGCCGGCAATGAGGAACTGGAAACTGCGCAGGAAGAACTGGAATCCGCCAACGAAGAACTGAACACGCTGAACGAAGAACTGAAGATCAGCAACGTGGAATTCAGCAAGGTCAACCGCGATCTCAGCAATCTGCTGGAGAGCATCAGCATACCCCTGGTGATGGTCGGGCGGGATCTGCGCATTCGCCGCTTTACGCGCGCCATGGAACCGATGTTGAATCTGATCGCCTCCGATGTCGGACGCTCCATCACCGATCTTCAGCCTCAAATGGAGTTGCCCGACCTGCGGCGTTTGCTGTTGGACGCAATGGAGGGCGGTAACCGGCAACCGCGCGATATCCGCGACGCGCATGGCCGCTGGTACTCGTTGCGCGTCCTCCCATCCGTGGGACCGAATGGCAAAATCGACGGCGCCGTGCTGATGCTGATCGATATCGATGCCGCAAAGCGCGGCCTTGACTTCGCCGAAGCGATCGTAGAAACGGTGCGGGAGCCCCTGGTGATCCTGAACCAGAATCTACAAGTCGTGAAAGCCAACAAGGCGTTCTACGAAACGTTCCGGGCGGTGCGGGAGGAGACCGAGGACCGCCTGATCTACGATCTGGGCAACGGGCAATGGAACATCCCGAAACTGCGCGAACTGCTGGAAAACATTCTGCCGGCGCGCTCCACGTTCCGCGACTTTGAGGTCACGCACGAGTTCGAACATGTCGGACGAAAAGTGATGCTGCTCAATGCCAGCGAGATCTTCAATCCGAACGCGCAGGCGCGGACGATCCTTCTGGCGATTGAGGACACGACGGACCGCAAGCAGGCAGAGGACGCTTTGCGGACGACCAATGCCGAACTGCAGCATTTTGCGTATGCCCTGACGCACGACTTGCAGGAACCTTTACGAATGGTAGTGAACTTTACCGAGCTTCTGGGGCGCGAGTACGCAGGAAAGATGGGCGAAGAAGCGGACCAGTTCATCGCCTATTCGGTTGCGGGCGCTCTGAGGATCGAAGCGCTGCTGAAAGCCCTGCTTGCCTATTGGGAGGTTACCGAGCGGGCCCACGACAGCTTCACCTCGATCGACTGCGGCTCTGTTCTCGCCACGATGCTGTTGAACCTCGATGCGGCCATCGCGGAGAGTGGCGCCGTCATCACCTCCGGTCCATTGCCAACGGTGATCGCAGAAGAGGTCATGCTGACGCAGGTTTTCCAGAACCTCATTTCCAATTCGATCAAGTACCGAGGCGCGGAAGCGCCGAGAATCCACGTCTCGGCGGAGAGAGACGCGGAAGGATGGCTGTTTGCGGTGCGGGACAACGGCATCGGTATCGATCCGCAATTCACCGACCGGGTCTTCGGCATGTTCAAACGCCTGCACGGGAAAGAGATTCCCGGTACCGGCATCGGTCTGGCGCTTTGCAAGAAGATTATCGAGCGCAAGGGAGGACGGATTTGGGCGGAATCGGAACCCGGGCACGGTGCTACGTTCAAGTTCACCATTCCCAATCGCCGCCCGGAACCCGGACCGCGGCGCATAGACTGAAATGAGCGATTCGAGTCACGACAGCGAGGAAGGCGAGGTCGCACGCCTGCGCAAGGTGCTCGACGCGGAGTTTGAAGAGTTTGTTTCGATGGCGGCGCACAACCTGCGCGAGCCTCTCCGGGACGTGGCCTCATTCAGTCAACTGATGGCCGAGACCTATGCCGGCCGGCTGGATTCCGATGCTGGCGTATTCCTCGGGCGCATCCAAGAGGGCGCGGCAAGAATGCAGTCGCTGCTAGCCGCCATGGTGGACTACGCGGCCACGGGTGCTGGCGAGCGGCAACTCTCCCCGACGGACATGGAAGCGGTCCTTCGCCAGGCGCTCCTCTGCGCGGAGAAACAGATCACGGAACGAAGTGCAATCGTTACCCATGATGCTCTGCCGGGGGTGTACGGTGACTTCGACATACTGACCAAGGTGCTGCACCACCTGATTCGAAATGCCATCGAATACTGCGGGCTTCCTTCTCCGCTGGTTCACATTTCATGCAAGCGGGTGGATGCGGATTGGGTACTTTCCGTGAGGGACAACGGTCCTGGCATCGACCCGGTATTCCAGGGCCGCATCTTCGAGGTATTCAAGCGCCTGCACGGAAAGGAGTACCCCGGGAACGGACTGGGACTCGCATTCTGTAAGAAGGCCATCGAGTGGCATGGCGGCCGAATGTGGGTGGAGTCGGCACCTGGGGCGGGATCGACATTTTGTTTCACGGTGGCTGCGGCCGATTAAGAGAGCATCGCCTTAGTCGGCATTGGATCGGCCGGCGCCTGGTACGCGACCAGGGCGACCTCCGGCTTGGGGCGCACGAGTTCTTGAACGTGCTCCACCACCTCCGTCAGGCTGGTAGACAGCCGATCGGGTTAAGTTCGCTCGACACGATCCATGGCTTTCTGCGTGTCGCCGGTGAATCCCCAGACGCAGACCACCACTCTGAGCTTTGGGAACTGGTCCCGGATCTGCTTGCACATGGCCCGCGCCGGCGCGAACGCGTAAGGGGGCAACGCCGAGATGCAGACTACGTCGCTGCGGCTGGCTTCAATCACTCGGAGCACTTCGTTGGGAGATGGCCCGACACAGGGAAAGGCAAGAGCCGCGAACCCTTTTTCCTCCAGGATCTGAGACAACATTGCAGCCGTGATCTCATCGGCCCTATCGTGGGCCGGAAGACAGAGTACCCTGGCGTTCAGACACTCCGCGGCGTCTGGAGCCGGCGCAGATCCTTCTTCCGATGAGCTGTCCGGAAGTTGATACTCGGAAAACTCGGCGATCATTTCGTTGATCTGAGAAAGAGAAACTTACCATTGTCGGCGAGTTTCTTAAGGGAAGGCCCCTGGTCGAGTTATACGACTCGGTGCTCATCCCGGCCTTGATCATGGCCGAACACTAGCCTTCGACCGTGTAGTGAGGCCTGTTGGAAGCAGGTCGTGTTTCATGGGTATTGGCCCTTAACAGGCTGCTAAAAAGCGACCTGTTGGTCCGCTCCCTCACGGTCGCGGCTCGGTAAGGCGTTGCAACTGTGGTGGGCGCCATTGGGAGCCGCGCGCGTCAGCAAGGGGTTTTCGGCCTTTTCAGCATCCTGCTAATGCGATGGATCTTTTCCCCTCGTAGCTTGGACGCCCTTCAGAATCGCAAGGCCGAAGAGTACAATCGCGCCCACCGCGATCCAATGCGCTGCGATATGCAGAATCACGGCTCCATAGATTAGCCCGCCGATTAAGATCAAGAAGCCGATGATGTAAATTCCGAATGACATGGTCCGTCCTTTATACACGACTGCGCCGAAGAAAGCCTTCTGACGATCGAGGGTTCTTCTCTCCGCCCTAGTGGAACATGCCAAGCATGTAGAATGCGAGCAGAATGAGCAATATGGTGCCCAGCCCCACGCCCGCGCCCCCACCGTAGCCCCACCGGCTATGGCCGTAGTAGCCGCCGCCGCCGCCTAAAACCAACAACAGAATGATAATGAGTATCAGCATCTTTTTCTTCCTTTCTACTTCTCGAACACTTTTTCTATCTGGCCCGCTTTCTTTTGGATCTTGCCGGCGAGGTTCTCGGCCTTGCCTTCAGCCTGCAAGTCGGGATTGTTGACGACCCGGCCTACCGTTTCTTTGACTTTGCCCTTGGCTTCATGAAGCCCGCCTTTGAGCTGATCGTTTGTGCTCGGATTCATCATCGGTGTTTCTCCTTGTCCTCTGTTCAAGCGTTACAAGGCAGATTTAGGGCCATACCAGAATGCGACGGGAACACAAGTAGCAGGTGTGGTGAAGAACGCCACGCCCTGCGGGCAGGCAAGGGGAATGAAGTGAAATGGTGCATCTTGAGTGCAGGTTTTGCTTCTCCGGGAGTGGCGGTCTGATGAAGTGCTGCGTCTTCGTATACGGCCACGCACGTGCATTGGTAAAGGGCGGAGAGTGGCAAAAACATGATCCAACCGAGAAGGGCACATCGCATCTTACTTGCGACTGTGTTGTATACCTCATTGGCAGTTGGTGCTTACGGCCGGTCCTCATCACTGCGTGAGTTGACCGGCCAATCGGACCAGAGCATGTCTTTTTTGGCGTGGATGGTTCTCGGGCTGGTTGCGGGGTTCATCGGCAGCAAGCTTGTAAATCGGAGAGGGGAGGGCATCCTTTTAGATGTCCTCTTGGGGGTTGTCGGCGCTTTTGCCGGCGGCTGGCTGTTCCACATCTTTGGAGAGCCCGGCGTAAGCGGACTCAACCTCTACAGTCTCTTGGTAGCGGTTACCGGCTCAGTGGCTTTGCTGGTTGTCTATCACCTCTTCAGACGGAGAAGAGCCTGGTAATTGACTGGCGGCTGAACGTGTTGGCAGTTTAACACTAAGAAGAGGAGAAGCGTTATGGTTAAGCGATTGATCGGATTAGTTTTTGCAGGGGCGCTGGCCTTCAGCGCCGCGGCGGCTGATATCGTGGTTCGCATCGGGCCCCCCCGGGTTGTGGTCGAGAGGCGGGCGCCGGCGCCCAGCCGTCAGCATGTGTGGGTTTCCGGGTACCAGCGTTGGGATGGCAACAGGTATGACTGGAGCCCGGGAAGGTGGGAACAGCCCCCACGGCCGCGTGCCCACTGGGTAGCCCATCGATGGGTTCACCAAAGGGGCGGCTGGGTTTTGGTGGAGGGGCACTGGCGCTAGGCGCCAGGGTGCGCTTCACCAAGCAACGCGCTGTTTCTTTGGAGCCGACCGGCCGGGGACACGACGCTTCGCCGGTTAAGCGGGCGGTTGCGTTCTACCGCTCCTCAGTAGGGAATCCACCGGCCAGGTGGCTCCCGCGGCGCGGACGGAGGCCAAGCGTTTAGATTAGTTGGCCCGAAGGAAGTGGAGGGACTATAACTATGGATCTGCCCAACATACTGGCTAAATCACGGAAGGCACGCGATGCACTCGAGGTCTTCGTCCCTAACCTCGAACGCTTGGAATAGGGCGCCCGCCGCGGCCCCGACCGCCCACCCAATCTGGTGGTAAAGAGCGCCACTAACGGCGCGATTCGCGGTAACAGGCTTCCAGATCTGCCGCCCGACGAGGGATAGCCAAACGCGGTCAGCCTCCAGTAAGTAGCAGTTCTGTGCGCGTGTTGGCGCGGGCCAGCAAATCTCGGATTTTCAGGTGCAGCCTTTGCATCTGGAGCCCCGTGGGTTTCTGCTATTGGCCCGCTTCCGGCGCGGCGTGGCAGGAGTCCAATTATGGACCTTCTGGTGCTAGGAACTTATAGCGGCCCGTACGGGCGAACGGAATTGCATGAACTTGGCACCTAACGAGATGCGCGGGATCCAAGAGGCTATTTGAATTGAATTGAACTATTCACAGAACGGGATTCTCCTCTATCGCGATGCCCTAAACAAGTGGTTCATTCGACGCGGCCTTGCCGCCACTAAGACGACTAACTAGGGCATTTACACTTTGGCCAGCAACGTGCCTGGTTATAAGGAGAAAAGGAGTCATTTGTGAAAACTAAATTGATTGTATTGACACTGTTCGCAGCGGGTGCTGTCTTCGCTCAGTTCTCCGTCGGAGTGAGAATCGGCGCTCCGCCACCGGTACGTGTAATCAGGGTTCAGCCCCGAAGCCCTGGCGAAGGCTATTCCTTTGTAGCGGGTTACTGGTACCCAGTGGGGAACCACTACAAGTGGCACGACGGATACTGGACCCGTCCAGCTTACTCCGGTGCGCGCTGGGTGGCACCCCGTCATGATGGTGAGCGCTACTATTCAGGCTACTGGGAAGGCGATCGTGGCCAAGTCGGCCACGACCACAGATCGGACCGGGACCACAACAATCGGGACTTCAACCGCGACCATCACCAATAGCGCTTCGATGAACGCGCCACGGTCAGATCCTGAATCAAAATGTTGAACCTTCGCTTGCCGGGATAGGGACCCGGTTGAGAACGACCTGTTCCGGCACGAAGGGCGACGCATTAGACTGGATTTGGCCGAATTCGGCGAGGCAAACCATGCACTCTCCGTAGCAAACCCTGCACTTGCTCTAGCCACCCTAGGCCTTCTACCGGCGCCCGTAGCCTCGCGCGGTTACCGCAGTTCCCCTTAACCCCTTGGCCTGCACCGTTGCGACGTTGCCCGAGTACGGGTGGCCGAGGATGGTGCTTACCGTGCACTAGCAGAAACCGCAACAAGTACAAGCGAAAGGAAGAGGCAAAGAGAATGAAATTAGTCATCGTGGCCGGTTTGGCCCTCACTACATCGTTGCTAGCAATCGACAGGGAGCCCGCCAAGCGGCTGGGCGAAGCTGCGGCGGTCTTCTCGGAAGTAATGGCAACACCCGACAAGGGGATCCCGCAGGATCTGCTGGATAAGGCGCACTGCATCGTCATTGTGCCGAGTCTTAAGACAGCGGCTTTCATAGTTGGCGGTAAGTACGGTAAGGGATACTTGTCCTGCCGGAACCGGGGGAACGAAGGCTGGTCGGCACCCGGCACGGTCCGCATCGAGGGCGGCAGCATCGGCTTTCAGATCGGCGGCTCTATGACGGACCTGATCATGCTGGTGATGTCGGAACGTGGAGCGGACAAGCTGCTTTCGAGTAAGTTCACTCTGGGCGCTGAGGCATCTGTAGCCGCCGGCCCCGTGGGACGCACGGCCACAGCTCAAACGGACGCCCAGATGCACGCGGAGATTCTTTCGTGGTCGCGGTCTCAGGGCCTTTTTGCCGGGCTTGCCCTGGAAGGGGCCACTCTGCGGCAGGACCTGGATGACAACGCCACACTCTACGGCAAGAAACTGGAAAACCGGGACATCGTGACCAGTGGCCGGTCTGCGCCCCGATCGGGCGCGGCGCTGATCGCGCTCCTAGACAAATACTCCCGGCGAGAGAATTCTCGATCGGGAACAGAACAGTAAAAGGACAAAAATGAAGACTATCTATACGTTCCTGACGGTATGCGGACTTGTGGCAGCGCAGTCGTCGCAAGCTCCAAGCCCGGTTCAGCAGTCAACCGAGAATGCGGCCAGGATGACCGCTGGCGCGATGCCTATTTATCGCGTCACGGTGGTAGCGCGGACCACGAAGGCGATTAATTACAATCACCGCAGCGGGTCCACGAACATCGATTTTCGCGGGACGGCGCTCTTGCCTGAGGCCCGCGGCGAAGCCAGCGTGGAGAGCAAGCAAGGGGTGATCAAGATCGACGCGCGCATGGAAAAGCTACAACCTGCCACGAAGTTCGGTCCCGAGTACCTGACGTATGTGATGTGGGCAATCACTCCCGAGGGTCGTGCCACCAACGTTGGCGAGGTTCTGTTGAATGGAGACAAGACCAAGCTGGATGCCACCACCGAGTTGCAGTCGTTCGGCTTGATTGTAACGGCTGAACCGTATTTCGCGGTGACCCAGCCCAGCAACGTCGTGGTGATGGAAAACTTTATCAGGAAAGATACAACAGGAACGATCGAACAGGTCGACGCCAAGTTTGAGCTCTTACAGCGGGGCCAATATACCTTGAACGTGAACCCTGCCGAGATCAAACCGCTTCGGCTGGATGCCAAAGTGCCGTTGGAGCTCTATGAGGCGCGGAACGCCGTCCAGATTGCACGCTGGACCGGCGCTGACAAGTATGCCCCCGAAACGTTCCAAAAGGCCGTCGTGGGCCTGGAGAATGCCGAGGGCTACCTGAAGGGCAAGGCGGGTAGGAAGCCCATCGGTACGGTGGCCCGCGAGGCCGTCCAAATGGCCGAAGATGCCCGCATCATCACGGTAAAAAAGATTGAAGGGGAACAGTTGGCCAATGAGCGCCAGGCCGGTGAAGATCGCGAGGCGCGCGCTGAAAGTGGCCGTGTTGCGGCACAAGCCGACGCTGCACGTGTTACACGGGATGCGGAGGCGGCGCAGGTAGCCGCGCAGTCGGAAGCAGACCGCGTGAGGCGTGAAAATGCCGCGAAGATGGCGACGGCTCGAGAGGAAGCGGATCGTGCCAAGCGCGACAACGATGTACAGATGGCTTCTGCGCGTGACGAAGCCGAACGCCTGAAACGTCAGAACGAAGCGACGACGGCAGCCGCGCAGGGCGAAGCCGATCGTCTGAGACGCGAGAACGACGCACAGCGGGCGGCTTCCCAGGCCGAAATCGACAGCGCGGCCAAGCAGAAGGCGCAGTTGGAGGCGGAGAAGGTGGAATTGCGAGCTCAACTATTGGCGCAATTCAACGCCGTTCTACAGACTCGCGACACAGCACGTGGCTTGATCGTGAACATGTCGGACGTGCTTTTCGACACGGCCAAGTTTTCGTTGCGGCCGCTGGCGCGGGAGAAACTGGCCAAGGTAGCCGGCATCGTCTCTGGGCATCCGGGCTTGAGGCTGGATGTGGAAGGTCACACGGACAGCGTGGGCAGTGATGAGTACAATCAGCGCCTATCCGAGCAACGCGGAAACGCGGTTCGCGATTACCTCACACAGGAAGGAATGGCGGCGGGCTCAGTCACGGCGAAGGGCTTCGGAAAGGGCAATCCGGTGGCTTCCAATGACACCGCCAGCGGACGGCAGCAGAATCGGCGCGTGGAAATCGTGATCTCCGGCGAGGTGATTGGCACCCGGATCGGCGGCACGCCAATCGCGGCCAGGTAACTGTGCGATTGGGGAGCTGATGTTCCCGGCGATGGGGTCGGCTCCCGCAATCCTGCCGCCAAGCTCCGCAATTTGCGACTCCAGCGCGGTCTGTTCCTTGCCGATCTCGTCCATCTGGGCGTCCAGGTCGGCTCCGGTCGACCGGACGCGCTGGTACAATCCGACCACCCGGCTGCGCTCCGTCGCTTTCTGCGCCAGTAGCCCCTCCAGCCGCGTGATCTGCTTCCTGATTTGGTCGGAGCCCACCGCGTCCGATTCCAGCCCTGAGTGAATCTGCTGGAGCACCGGCTCGGGACTGCGCGGGAAGGATTCCTCCTCCGACCAAACCTGCTCTTCCAGTTGGTCGCCGGCGGACTACCTTGGCCTGGCAACCTCCAGTCCTCGAGTTAGACCGAGGGAGAATGCGCGCCGTTACAGCGATAGTAGTAGGACTCCCGCTTCCCGTTCGGCCTGTTGTGGCAACTCCGACGTAGGTCAGACCGCACCTTCCGCACTTGATCAGGTTTCGCAGCCGGTATTGATTCTTGGCGCTCCGCTTGCCGAACAGGAAATTTGCGTGGACCGTTTGCTGGGCCTTCCCCCAGGTTGCCGCACTACGATTCTGGAACTGAGCGCCCGGGGAGTGAGGCAACACGAGATTGCACGATTGTTGGGAATCTCCCGTCTGACGGTGCGCAAAGTAGTGCGATCGAACTCCACCGAGGTGCCAGAGATACCGCGGGCCTAGAAAGCCGAACCCTACCGACCCCAGATTTTGGAGCTTTTGAACGCCTGCACGGGGAATCTCGTCCGGTTCCATGAGGAACTGACGGCTGGCGGAGCGGCCCTGTCGTATCCCGCGCTGACGGCTTTCTGCCGCAAGCAAGGCATCCGACAAACGCCTATCGTGGCGGCGGGCCAGTATTGCTTCGAGCCGGGCGAGGAACTGCAGCATGAGATCCGGTTTGCATATCCGTTCCGGACGTCCCCGCACGAAGTCCAACTGGCCGGCAAGAAGCGCAAGGTGCAGACTGCGTCGGGGGTGTTGTGCTACTCGCGGATGCTGTTCTTTCAGTGCTACCCGACGTTTCAGCGTTTCGACTGCAAGGTGTTCCTCACCGAGGCACTCCGTTACTTTTCCGGCGCGACGACTCGCGTCAGGATCGATAACACGCATGTGGTGGTGCTGCGCGGCACCGGCCGGGCCATGATTCCGGTGCCCGAGATGGCCGCATTTGGAGAGCGTTTCGGATTCCGGTTCGTAGCGCATCCGATTGGGAATGCCAATCGTTCGGCCCGTGTAGAACGGCCATTCTGGTTCATTGAAAACAACTTTCTGGCTGGGCGCACATTCTCCAGTTGGGAGGATTTGAATCGGCAGGCGCGCGAGTGGTGCGACAAGGTCAACTCCACATATAAGAAACATATCCGTGCGGTGCCGCGCGAGTTATTTGCGGTGGAGCGGCTGCGCCTCAAGCCGCTGCCGTGCTGGATTCCCGAGGTCTACCGGCTGCACCCCCGCATGGGATGTGGAAGGCTATGTCGCGCTCCACAGCAACCGCTACTCGGTTTCGGTGTATTGGATCGGACGCCGCGTGGAGGTGCGCGAGACCAAGGACAAGATCGAGATTCAACTCGATGCCCGCAACCTGGTCACCCACACCCGCATTGCTGAGGCCGAGTACCAACGGGTGATGCTCGCCGAGCACCGCCCACCGTGGGGCCATGGCACGCAACGCCCCGATCCTCACCCCGAAGAGAAAGCCATCCTGGAGGCCTCCCCCGAGATGGCCGACTATGTCGCGGCGATGAAGCAGCGAGGCCGCAAGACGCCTACGCTGGCCCTGCGCCAACTGCTGCGCCTGGTCAAAGAGTACCCACGGGAACCGCTGCTGGCCGCCGTGCGGGAAGCTGCCCGCTTATGGTCTCTACGACCCGGAGCGGCTGGAACGAATGATTCTGCGCCGTGTGGTACGCGATTACTTTCTACTCGACGATGGCAAGGAAAGCGATGACTGAAGAACTCGAACAATTGTTGAAGAATCTCAAGCTCCGGCGCATTCTGGAGATCTACGGCGAACAGTTACGCGCCGCCGAAAAGGAAGACGCCACGTACTCCGAGTTCGTAACTCGTCTGGTGCGCGCGCAGTGGCACGCACGGCAGGAGGGCGCTCTGGAATGGCGCATTTAGCGTGCCAACCTGCCTGAACGCTGGTCGCTGGAGACCTTCCCCTTCGCCCGCCAACCTGGCGTTAACCGCAAACATCCGGAACGGACCCGCAACCGGGGATTCGCGCTTTTTCGGAGTTGGAGTTCATCGCCAAGGCGGAAAACATCGTGTTGGTGGGAAAAACGGGCTTCATTCCCCCGGTCCGGGGATGGCCTCATCTCGTCGCATAGGCTGACTACTAGTGTTCTGACCCGCCTGCACCCCTGGTGTCAAGGGGTCTGATTGTCCGATTATCCACGTGGAGCGGCCTTTTAGGCTGCCATGCCCGCATTCCTGCGGGCATTCTTTGAGTGGTCTTCGGGGGCATCCGAGACCGAATTTGTGAAAATGTCTGCCGCGTTAAGAGCTTCCCAGCCCCACGAAGAACACCCCCAGCAGGATCAAACCCAGCCCCACGAATTTCTGCGGCGTGAAGGGCTCCTTGAAGAACAGGCGTGACCAGAGCAGTGTCCAGATGTACCCCAGGGAAACCATGGGGTACAGCACGGATAGCTGCCCGCCCCGGATAGCCAGGCCATAGAAGACCGAAGAGCCCAGGAACAGAGCCACACCCAGAACCAGATTCTTGTTGAGGAAGCTGAACAGCGATCTGGTCAACTGGGCGGATCCCCGCTTCAGAAAGACCGCTCCCAGCGAGCCCACGATGGAAGCGCCGAACACCAGCAGCATGGATCGGACCAGTGCTGGCGTCATTTCCGGCCACCGCGGCCCAAAATGCCGACGCCCAAAACAATCGTGGCGATTCCGATGTTCTTATACAGGTTCGGCGTTTCCCGAAGCAGCACATAGGACAGCAGCGTCACCCACACGTAGGTCAGCGCGATGATCGGGTAGAGCATCGAGAGCTCGCCATCGCGAAGCGCGAGTACCAGCATCAGGGTGTTGATTCCGTACAAAACGTAGCCGGCGATCAACGGGACGTTGGTGACGAGGGACCCGAGAGTAGGCTCAAAGCGGGTCATCCCGACCTTCATCAGGATCTGGGCGGCGGCGCCCAGAATAGTGCAGGAAAACACCAGCAGCAGGGAACGGCGCCTGGCAGCAACGGCTTTGGACGGTGGGAGCGAAGCAGCCACAGAGGTGCTCAAGGGATGGGCCTCAACAATGTCAATCTCAACAGAATAGCAGGGTTTCCGTTAAAATAAGTATCTGTGGATCAAGACCAAAACAAAGTAGTCCTCGAAGACGCCGAGCGCCCCGAGGCGCCGGAACATCACCGGCCGGAGCCCCAACGGGGCTTTATCGCCGAATGGACCGTCACCATCATCCTGCTGTTGTTCGGAACGACGTCGCTGGTGCAGGCGTTCGTCATTCCCACGGGTTCCATGGAAGATACGCTCCTCATCGGCGATCACCTGCTGGTGGACAAGCTGGCCTTCTCTCCTCCCGGACCGGTCTCGCGGCACGTCCTGCCATACACCGATGTGAAGCGCGGTGACATCATCGTGTTCCGTTACCCCGTGGACATTCGGCAGACGTTTGTGAAGCGCGCCATCGGCGTGCCGGGCGACCGCATACGCCTGGTGGACAAGCAACTGATCCTGAACGGTAACCGGGTGAAGGAGCCGTACGTTTATCACAAGACCGAGTACGTGGATAGCTATCGCGACAACTTCCCCGGCGAGCCCAATGTGCACGTTGCCGACTCGGCCCAGGACATGCTGGCGAACCACGTGCGGAACGGCGAAGTCGTGGTGCCTCCGGGCTCTATTTTCGCCATGGGCGACAACCGCGATTCCTCGCTCGACAGCCGCTATTGGGGATTCGTGCCGCGCGACAACATCATCGGTAAGCCGCTGATTATCTATTGGTCGTACGACGCGCCCACCGAAGCGCTCGCCGATCCTTCGATCAGCATCACCCACATTGTCGATCTGGTCATGCATTTCCCGACCAAGACGCGCTGGGGACGAACCTTCAATCTGATTCACGGATACCCGCTGAAATAAATGAATCCCCATTATTACGGCCTGATTCTGGCCGGAGGCCGCGGAACGCGCTTCTGGCCGCGGAGCCGTAAACGCTCCGCCAAGCAGGTGCTCAACGTGGTGGGCGACCGCTCCATGATCCAGGCGACGGTGGAGCGGTTGGCTCCCGTGATCCCGCCCGAGCGGCTTTGGATTCTCACCAACGAACACCTGCGCGGCACCATCCTCAAGCAACTTCCCGAGATTCCGCGGAACCAGGTTCTGGCGGAACCCGAGCAGCGCAACACCGCACCCGCTATCGGGCTGGCCGCGCACATCCTGCGATCGGTGGATCGGGAGGCCGTGATGGGCGTCTTTCCGTCCGACCACGCAGTGAGCAAGCCGGCGGCCTTTCGAGCGGTGATCCGGGCTGCGTTCAAAGCCGCCGCAGCCGGAAACCTGATGGTGGTGGGGATCCAGCCTCGCTGGCCCGAGACGGGCTATGGCTACATCGAATTCCCGCCCGGCACCCGGGCAGGGGCCACAGGCGGGCCGGTGGCGGTCCACCGCTTTCACGAAAAGCCGGAGTTGGCGAAGGCCACCGCGTACGTGGAGGCGGGCAACTTCTACTGGAACTCCGGAATGTTCTTCTGGCGCGCGGACGTTTTGCTCGACGAAATGCGCCGGCACCTGCCGAAGACCGCCTCCGTCCTGGCCGCGCTGCCCCCGTTCGGTGCGCGCGGTTTCCCAGCCAAGCTCAAGGAAGTGTTTCCCTTGTGCGACAACATCTCCATTGACTACGCGGTGCTGGAAAAAGCGGCCGGCGTCCGCGGCATTCCAGCCGGGGACTTCGGATGGAACGACGTGGGAAGTTGGAACGCAGTCTACGAGCTGCTGCCGCGGGACGGATCGGGCAATGTGGTGGGCCCGGATGCGGTGTGCCTGGAGTCGCATAACAATTTCGTCGATGCCCGCGAAAAAGTGGTGGCGCTGCTGGGTGTGAATGACCTGATTGTGGTGGACACGCCGGATGCCCTGCTGGTGGCGAGCCGCGACAAGGCGCAGCAGGTGGGTGAGATTCTGAAGTTGTTGGAGAAGCGCAACCGGCACGACTTGCTGTAGTGCGGCGGGCGCCCTCGCCCGGCCGCGGTACCGCAGGGTTCGCCGAATCGGTAAACACTGCGCCGTTTTCGGGGATTCATCCCCCTCCCCTTTGCTAACCAAGGCCAAGGTAGCGCGTCTACCCTGTTGGGTTCATTCCGGCAGTAGAACATCTACCGACAAGTGCCGCCAAAAGCAATGCAGGAACGCGTTGGGTTGTTGCCAAGCACGCTGGATATGCTGATCCTCCGCACCTTGATGTTCGACCCCACGCACCGGCGCCAGGTCGCCGCTCAGGAGAGATGAGATGGCTTGGTGGCGGCAAAATGCGCGGCAAGAAGACATTGCGCGCTTTTTCAATTCGACGAGGACCGGGCCGGTGCTGACCGCGTCGTGCTGATCAGCCGCCATCTCTGGCAGACGCAGTTTGGGGCAGATGCCTCGACCATAAGGCGGCAGTTGGTCCTCAATGACCGAACATGAACGGTGGTGGGGATAGTGCCTGACGTTGAATTGCCGGATCTCGGCAAGCCGGAGGTCTGGTTGGTCATTGCTATACTCGCAGCGTACGTACCTGCCCGGAAGGCGAGCCTGGTCGATCCGATGATAGCTCTGCGCCACGAATAAATCTCCTGCGTAGTCGCCAAGTTGTTAGTGGACGATCCAATACTGGGCGCCAGATGGGCCGACTGGGGCGCGCATCTAACGCCAATGCTGGGTCCGCCGGCTTCAGGCTGCAACTGCGGGGTTTGCCAGCATCTGTGATCATGCGTGTGCGTCTGTGGCAGAAATTCTCTTTAGCCGTTCAGAATGTCAGGCGGTTCTTCTTCGCCTCGATCTTCGCTACGTCCACGCCCGGAACCTTCTTCAGGTCCTCGATCGATTTGAAGTCCCCATGCTTGTCGCGGTAAGCGATAATCGCCGCGGCTTCCGACCGCCGCAGCGTCAATCCACTCTCGAGCTCGATGGCCCGCGCCTTGTTCACGTTGATGCGCGGAATCTCCTCGCCCGGGTAGTTCTTCGCCAGATAGTCGACCACCACCTGAAACTCTTTGTCCGTGCCCTTGGCGCCCAGGGTCATCATCTTGTCCATGGTGGCCTGCCAACCGGCGCGATCCTGCCGCAGCGAGATCGAGCGCTCCAGTTCATGGCATTGCGAGCAAATCTTCTCGGTCTCGGCCTTCCCGGGACCGTCCGGCAACTGCGCCCACGCGCCCCGTGCCAGGAGCGAAAACGCCAAAACCAGCTTTGACATACCGCGCATTAGTGCTCGATCCAGAATCCGAAGGCGTAAAACGTGCCATCGTACGTCCCCAGATAAATCTGGCTGCCGCCGGCGGACAACCCACCGCCGTGTATAAACGAAGTCATCGTCTTGCCGCTGCTCCACAATTCCTTGCCCGTCGCGGCGTCCAGCGCGTACAGCACCGCGGGCGACGAGCGTTGGGCGCGCTGGGCCGCGGTCATCTTGCTGTCACCGCCGCGGAACTCGCCGCTCGAGACCGCGAAGACCACGCCATTGACGATCATCGGCGTCAACGGCGAAACCATCTCGCGCGATACCCAACCGTCAGCCAGCGACGGAGCGCCGTTCTGGTCCACCACCTTCCATGCCCCGATGGCGTTCGCCGTGGGCGCCAGCAGCCAACGGGCGCCGGCAGAGTCCTGCCAGCTTGCGAGGGACTCCGCGGCCGCATTCGCAGGCGCCTTGGTGAGCACCGTTGGGAGCGACGCAGTGTCCAGAAGATGAATCTGGCCGTCCTTCGATAGGGCGGCGATCAGCGTCTTATCCTTGTATTGGAATATGACCGGCGAAGACGTGAAGCCCTGCGCGGACTTGTAGGCGTCCTTCATCTTCAGGGTTTTGGGCTCGAGCGCGACCAGTTCACCGCCCTCCGTCACCACATAGACCGTACCGTCGGGACCAATCGCCGGCCCCATCGATCCCGCGACTCCCCCGCTATTCGACTTCCAGGTGTTGACTTCCTTGGAAGCGATGTCGACCGCCCACAGGCCGTTGTCGGCGCCGCCGCAACCCTGTGCGGTGGCCGCGTAGGCAACGTTATCGACCACAATCAGGCCGCGAGCGTCGGCGCCGGCGGGAAGGAAGCGCACGGGTGGCTGCGGCTCTTCGCCATTGGAGACGTACACGGAGTGCAGCATGCCATCGCTCGAAACGGCATAAAGCCAACTGGGCGCGCGGGCGAAGGGATTGGGACCTCCGGGCGCCGCCGCAGCACCGCCTCGGCCGCGCCCTCCACGTCCTCCAGGCGCATCCGCAGGCATCCGGGGAGCGGGACCGCGGGCCGCCGCATTGGCATTGATCTCCCTGATCGTCACGGCACCCTCTCCCGGATCGCCGACACCGCTGCGAGCCCCACCGCGACCACCGCCTCCGCGGCCGGCCGGCGGCGCTCCGGGAAATGCCGTGGCCGTGGGACGCGACAGGTTGGCGCTCATCCCGCCGGGGCACGCCAACGATCCGCCGGATTGCGCAGGCGCGGCCAGGTGCTTTTGCCATTCGAGGCGCCCCAGATCCGTATCGATGGCGAAAATGTTGTCGGAGCTGCCTCCGGTGAATGCCAGCGACCGGAACCCGCGGTAGCCGATGTAGAAGTTGAGCAGGACGGGCACCGTCAGCGCGTTCAACTGCTTCGGCTCGTTTGCCAGCTTCACCTTCCACAGGAACTGGAAGCCGGGCTTCTGCATGCTTTCGCTGGAAATTTTAGCCTCCGCCCGCAGCCAGGACGACCGTTGCGCGTCGCTGCCGCTGGTGGTCCAGTCGCCGCCCCCGCGCCCGAATTGGCCATGGGCCGCGCTCATCGCCGCCAACGCGAGAACCACAGAACCAGTCAGTTTTCGCACCTTGAAACTCCTTTCGCGTTACAACCGCTCCCTCACATGATGTGAAAGAATTGGCAGGCGAAAGCGCCTGCCCCACCAGCACAAGCCCTGCTTCAGAGGTGGGGCAGGCGGTTCTGCCTGCCTCGCCCGCTTGCGGGCGATTCTTTCGCAGCCTTTCACGGTCGCGCCTCAGAACGGCCGAGCGCCTCGGCGATGGCTTTGTCCGCGAGCGGGGCCATGACGCCGTACCCCGCCTCGTTCGGAAGCAGCCCGTCGCTGGTCAACTCCTTCTTGAAATTCCGGCCCTCCGCCAAGGCGGCGTAGTAATCCAGATACACCGATCCGCTCCGCGCCGCATAATCCTTGATCCATCCGTTCAATCCGATGAGTTTTCCCTGCGGTCTGAGCGCCGTCTGGTTCTTGAAACAATCGCAGACCGGAGTCACCGAAGCCAGCACGACGCGGATGCCGTTGACCTTGGCGAGTTCCGTCATCGACATGACATTCTCTCCAATCATGCCCTCGGTGGCAGGCCCCGTGTAGCCGGCCAGGTCGTTCGTGCCCGCGAGAATCACAACTACTCTGGGCTTCAGGGCGATGACGTCCTGGCGGAAGCGCACCAGCATCTGGGGCGTGGTTTGCCGCGCGATGCCGCGATTGATATAGGGCTTCCCGGGAAAGAACCCAGGTTCGCCGCGGCCCCAGAGTTCGGTGATCTCGTCGCCGAGGAACACGACACGGTCCACTCCGGGCTTGGGAGGACGCAACTCGGCATCTTCACTGCCGTATCGAGTGAGGCCGGCCCAATCCATGAAGAGGCGGTGAAGCTTTTCGGAATCCGGCGTCTGCGCGGCAGCGCAAATGGCAAGGATCAAGAGTGCCAGTGGCCGCAACATTCGGCTTTCCCTACTTCTTGATCCCGAAGCAGTACAGAATGCTGTCGAATGTCCCGATGTACACCCGCCCGTTGGCCACCGAAAGCCCCGTCCAGTGATTCCACTTGGCGATCTGGTCGCCGCTGGACCAGAGTTCCTTTCCGGTCTGCGCATCCAACGCATACAGAACGGCGCGCGTCGAACCGGGGATGCGCCGCGAGGCGACATCGTCGAGCCCGACATCGGGATACGCCTGATCGGTATCCTCGCCATTGCCATAGGCGAACACGACTCCATTGGCGACCACCGGCGGCTCTGCGCGGTTCATGTCGCGCGAGATCCAGGCCGGCGACAACTGCAGCTTGCCGCCCTTCTCTTCCACCTTGAACGCCACGATGGCCCCGTCTTTCACCGGACCATTCTCGATCGGCGCCTTGAATCCCGGATGCTTCTTTCCCCAAATGGGCGTCAGCACCCAGCGCGTGCCCTTGGAATCCTCCCAACTGGCCAGCGATCCCCAGATGCCGGCCGACGCGAAGTTGACGTCCTCATTGCACAGCAGGGGGCTGCGGTATAACGGCGTGCGATGGTCGTCGCCCCCGATCGACTCCGTGTCCATCAGGTACATGCGGCACTCCTTGCCGGCATCCACCATCAGTTCCCTTCCCTTGTAATTGAAGATCACCGGCGTCACCTGCATGTCGAGGTCGCGTTTCACCAGCCACTCGGCATTGGACGGGCCGTAGTAATCCACCAGGTCGAGCGACTTCGTCTGCGGATTCTGCTTGACGCCGATGATGCCATTGCCATAGATCCCGTTTTCCGGATCCCAGCGGCCGTCGCCCGTTCCCGTGTACATGGTGCCGCTGGCGCTGATCGCCGGGCCGGTGCGGCCCCACATGCCGCCGCCTGACGGACCCCATGTGCCGACCTTGTTGGTCGCCAGATCGTACGCGTACACGATGTTCGGATTGCCCCCGCACCCCTGCGCCGTGTGCGTGTAGAGCACGTTGTTGAATAAATTGAGCGCGTACGGCTTGCCGTTGGGTGGCATGAATTTAGACGGCGACTTGACGTCTTCGCCATCGGCCACGTTCAACTGGTGGAGCATGCCGTCCCCGGATGCGGCGTAGACGGTGTATTTCCCCGTCGCGTCCGCCGGCCCGATTACCGGCGTCGCGGTAAGTCCCCCGGGGCAGAGAATGCCGCCGCCCCTGCCGCCGTTGGCCGGCGGCGTCCAGGTACTGACGAAGTGCTTCTTCCAGAGGACCGTGCCCTTCTCGACGTCAACGGCGTAGATGTTATCCGAGACACCGGCCTCGATGGCGATCTCCTTCGGCCCTCCCGCCGTGTTCACCTTGCCGATGATCAGCGGCGGGAACAGCGAATGCATCTGGCGCGGCTCGTTGTCCAACTGAACCTTCCACAGCAGCTTCATGCTTTTGACGCTGTCCAGTGAGAGGATCTTCTCGTCCCTCTGCCAGGCCGTTCGCCTGGTGTCGAAGCCGTCGGTCAGCCAGTCCGCTCCCCAAGCCAGCACACCGCCAAGCGCAATTGCAATCAAGACTCGTAATCTTCGCATCCCTTGACCTCGTACTCCCAGGATAGACCTGCTCGGGTGGGCCCGTGTGTCTCCGCCGGACCCACCCGTCGCCGTGCGTTTGTCAGAATCGGAATCGCAGCGACATCACCGAGTGGCGGGACTGCACCTGCGCGCTCGTGATGGTGCCGAAATTCGCATTGGTTTGCGCTCCCGTGGCGAAGTTGTACGAGAGCGATGTATTGGGGTTGCTCGGGTTGAAGTGGTTGAGCGTGTTAAAAGTCTCCACTCTGAACTCGAGGCTCTTGTGCTCGGCGACCCGGAAGTCCTTCGCCAGGGAAAGGTCGAGGTTGAACACGCCCGGCCCGTAGAACAACTCCGGCGGCGTGTTGCCGATGCCCAGCGTATTGGCTGCCGGCAGAGTGAAGTTGCCGGGGTTGAGCGCCCATTGCAATCCGGGGTCTTCGGTCTTCGAGTTGAACTGTCCAGCCGGGAGGAAGATGTTGTTCCCCATCTGGCAGCGGAATGGAATACCGCCGGTGGGCGTCCCGGTCCAATACCCCGGGGGCGCGTTGATAGCCGAACAGATGTCAAGCAGAATACCTGCAAAAAATGGAACTTCTCACAGGCGCGCTCACGTGCGATTTTTCAGTTCAGCTTCTTGACCCAGATGTTACGCACCGAGACCTTGGTGGTGGCCTCGATCTCTATGCCGAACAGTCCTGACTGATTGTTCGACGAAGCTGGATCGTCGTCCACCATCACCGCCAGCAACTGGCTGTTCAGGATGTGGATGCATGTGCCGCCGCGTGCGATGACCGTGTACTCATTCCAGTCGTTCATCTTCACGACGCCCCCCAAAACCTGCCGGTCGCCGATGTTGCCCATCAGCCGCTTCCTGCCGAGACCCGCGCCTTCCACCACCTGGCCGCGCCACGCGAGGATGCGCATGGGAGTGTTTTCGGAATAGAACTGGCCGGTCCAGTCGCGCGAGCTGGGCCAGAAGTCGGCTTGCGGGCCGGTCATCATCCAGTTGAGATTCACCGGGCCGACGTTGGCCGTGACATTGTCTGCGATGTTCGCGAGCCAGGGCAGCCCCGTCCTGCTACGGTACTGAAAGCCGCTGCCGCCGTTGCCTTCGACCTTCATTTCGAACTTCAGAGTGAAATCTTTCGCCTCCAGGTCGCGATACACCAGATAGGTGTTCCCGCTCGGGTTCTCGACGGTGGATTCACCGACGATCGCCCCGCCTTCCACGCGCCAGAACTTCGGATTGCCATCCCATCCTTTCAGGCTGACGCCGTCGAAGAGTGAGACGTAGCCTTCGTGCTCGGCGAAGTTCAAGGGTTCCGGCTGAGTAAAGGCCAGGCCGGCGAACGAACCGCCCATGACGAGGAACGCCGCCACCTGATCGGGCGCGAGCCTGTTCGCGGAGGCCTGAATTTTCGCGAAGGCGCCCGCCCGAGCGTTGGCGACGGCTAACTCCGCTGTCTTGACGGCCTCCGCCTTCGAGCGGATCGCCCGATCGTTACACGGCTCGGCAAACGCTGCCGCGGTCAGGTCAGTGCGGGTCGTGGCGAGCGCGCGCGTCAACGGCATCACATCGGTGGTCAGTTTGGTGAGGGCAGTCGTTTGCGGTTGCCGGATGTTTGGGATAGTGCCGCGACCTCCTCCGCCCGCCGGGCCTCCCGGACCGGCTTGGCCGCCACGAAATGCGCCCCCCGCGCGGATTAACGCCGCGACCTGAGCCTGGGCGAGTTTGAGCGACGAAGCTTGCAGCTTACCAAAAGCATCCGCGCGTGCGTTGGCCAGAGCCAGCTCGGCAACGCCCACGGCTTCCGCTCTCGCCCGGATCGCGGCGTCATTGCGTGGCTCGGCGAAGGCGGCTGTGATTAGGGCGCCGCGAGCCGCGGTCACCGACTGCACTTCGGGCGCGAGGGCCGCGGTCATGCGCGCGAGCGCTGCCGTTTGCTCTTCGGTGAGGCCGGGGATGCCGCGACCCGCCCCCTGGGCGAAAAGGCTCAGGCTTGTGAGTGCGGCCAGACAGGCAAGTTTGACCATATTCGGTTTCCTCCAAGCGAATGTCCGTGGGGCCGCCACTCCAGGCTGCAGCCGCCTTTCAGGCGGCCCCCCCGGGCGCGCCAAAGTGCCGCCTGGTTGAAAGTCCGGATGAGTCCCGAACCTTCAGACTGGCCGGCAAGCGAATGGTAATCGCCGCATCTTCAGCGGAGCCTTCAATACGCTGCAGGAGAATCTCGGCGGCGCGGAAGCCGATGTCGTACGCGGGTTGCACTACCGTGGTGATCGCAGGCAAAAACAGATCGTCGACGGTCAGCTCATCGAACGTCGCAAATGCGATGTCATCGGGAGTTCTCAAGCCGCAGTCGCGCAATGCTCGCAGCACTCCCAGCCCGGTGGGACCGTTGGTGGCGAAGATCGCGTCCGGCTTGGGCCCCGCGGCTTGCAGGCGATCGCGGCAAATCGCAGCCACATCCTCGGGCCGGAGATTGCCGTGCCAGATGAGCTCCCGATTGACCGGCAGGCCAGCGCGTTTGAGAGCCTGTTCGTATCCCAAAAGTCGTTGCCTCTCATTTTTGAGCGACAGCGGCCCTGTGATCGTCGCAATGCGGAGATGCCCCATGGAAATCAGGTGATCGACACCCATCTCCGCCGCCGGCACGTCCTCCACCGATACCGAATCGACCTGAAACCGATCGGGGATGCGGTCGACGCACACCAGGCGGATCCCCGCCCCGACGATTCCGGAAATCTGGGTCATGGGCGTGGGAGCCGCCGCCATCACCAGCAGAATCCCTTCCACCCGTTGCGACCGCAGCAGCGAAAGCAATTCCCCTTGCCTGGAACCGCTGTCATCCGAGTTGACGGCAATCAAAGAGTAGTTCCGCTCGCGGGCGGCAGATTCGGCGCCGCGGATGACCCTGGGAAAGTACGGAATCGTCATGTCCGGAACGATAATGCCGAGTGTCCGGGTCTTGCTGGTCTTCAGGCTGCGGGCGATATGGTTCGGGTGATAATCGAGTTCCCGTATGGCCGCCTGAACCTTTCGCCGGAGCGCCTCACTGACCGGCACCGAGCCGGTGATCACGTGCGAGACCGTGCCTACCGCCACCCCCGCGAGATCCGCCACTTCCTTGATGGTGGGCATGTACTGCTACGCTAGTACTCCTTCAGCCGAATGTTGCGCGATTCAATCTTCATTGGACCATCTGTGCGGTGCAGTTGGATGCCGATCAGGCCATCCATTTTGCGTCCGGCCTTATCATCGTCGATGAGCTGGCTCATCACGTGGCCGTTCATGAGCTGAATGAGGATATTGCCGCGCGCGATGATGTGCATCTCATTCCAGTCCTCGACCTTGATGAGACCCTTCAGCGCCGCGTCATCGCCCAGCGAACCGGCCAGCCCCGGCTTCTGGTTGTCTCCGATGTAAGTGAATTGCCCGCGCAGCGCCAGAAAGCCCCGCGCCCGCTCCTCGTAGATCTGCCCGGTGTATCGCTGCTGGGCGTCGATGTCGGCCTGGTAGCCCTTCAGGACCCACTTGGCCACCTCGGGAAGTTCCACGCTGCGATATTGGAAACCGCTGTTCCCGCTGTTTGCGCCCGTCAGCCGGTACTCTACTTTAAACTCGAAATCCGCCGGTTTGCCGTCGCGCCAGATGCAGAAGATATTCTGCGGCGGCTGGTGGTCGGCCTTGGTTTCGCCGACGATGGCTCCGTTTTGCACGCGCCAGAAATCCGGATCGCAGTCCCACCCCTTGAGACTCTGTCCATCGAAGATTTTGCGGAATCCCGACTCACCGGCAGGTGGGAACATGCTGCGTTGTGCATGAACCGCACTGGCCAGAACCAACAGGCAGATCCCCGCCGCCAGCCACGCGCCGCTCCGATGCGTTTGCCGAGGGACCGCTCCCTGACGGTCGCGGCTCCGAATAGGGAGCGGAGCCGCGACCGTAAGGGAGCGGTCGCTATGGTCCTCTGGTGCCGAACCCTCAGCGCAGTTGCCGGCGTGTCGCAACATCATATCGCCTCCTCTTTCGCGTTCCCCTGCCTGCGCACCGTCACCCAATTCCGCTTCGCCGCCGATTCCAGGACCGCGTCCGTAACATCATCCGTTGCGAGACCCTCCCGGAATGTCGGCGAAGCGCTCTTGCCTTCGCTCGCCGCCTGGAGGAAATCGGCCGCCTGGTGGATGAACGTGTGCTCGTACCCGATCTGCAGACCGGGAACCCACCAATGTCCCATGTACGGATGATCGCGGTCCGTGATGTGGAGGTTCCTCCAACCACGCAGGCGCCCTTCGTCGCCATGATCGAAATACTGGAGCCGGTGCAGGTCGTGCAGATCCCACATGATGGACGCGTTTTCCCCGTTGATTTCGAACGTGTACAGGGCTTTGTGGCCGCGCGCGTAACGCGTGGCCTCAAACGTGGCCAGCGAGCCATTTTGAAAACGCGCCAGGAACAGGCTGGCATCGTCGATGCCGACCGGTTCCACCTTGCCGGTCAGGTTGTGTTTGCGGCTCTTGATAAATGTCTCGGTGACAGCGGACACCTCGTCGATCGAGCCGTTGAGCCACATGGCGGTGTCGATGGTATGCGCCAGCAGGTCGCCCGTGACGCCGCTTCCCGCCACATTCACGTCCAGGCGCCAGAGCCCCTCGCCGCCCTGCGGGAGGTCGCTCGAGATGGTCCAATCCTGCAGGAACTTCGCGCGGTAGTGGAAGATCCGCCCGAGCCGGCCTTCGTCGATCAACTGCTTCGCTAACATGACGGCGGGAACACGGCGATAGTTGTACCAGACCATATTGGGGACGCCGGCGGCCTCCACGGCCCGCACCATAGCTTCCGATTCCCGGGCGCTGCGGCCGAGCGGCTTTTCGCACATCACCATCTTGCCGGCCTGGGCCGCCGCGATAGCGATTTCGGCGTGCGTGTCGTTGGGGCTGGCGATGTCGATCAGGTCGATCTCCGGGGACGCCACCAGCTTCCTCCAGTCCGTCCCGGCCGATTCGAAGCCCCACTGCGACGCAAACGCGCGGGCGCGGTCCGCATTCCGGGCGCATACGGTTTTGAGAACGGGCCGGTACGGAAGGTCGAAGAAGTTGCCCACGCTGCGGAACGCATTGGAATGAGTGCGTCCCATAAAGCCATAGCCCACCAGTCCAATGTTCAGGTTTTTCATGGTCAATTCCATCCGTGGGCATTGCGCACCGCGATCATCACCCGCAGCACGTCATTCCAGGTCTGGGGATCCATCATCACGGCATTGGGGAACATGCAACCGTCCCAGCAGATATGGGCGAAAGCGCGGGTGAGTTGCCCATCGTCGCCGCGCATCCACGCGCCCGCGTCGCGTACGATATCGAGTTTCCCATTGGGGTCGAGCGGCTGGCAGTGCCTCCCGGTTTTGTCGTGCGAGCCCGATCCCTTCACCGTGCCGTCGTTCTGCGCGACGTGGAAGTCGATGGTCCACGGACGCAATCGGCCGGCCATCTTGCGGTAAGCCTCGGCCAGTTGGTCCGGCCGGGACCAATCGAAGTTCGCGGGCAGCAGCGCGTCCTCCGGCGCGTTGTACCCCATGGTGAAGAGCATGGTGTGGGCCATGTCCGCCTGGAACCCCAGCGTCCGCGGCCGGTTCACCAGTTCCAGCAACTCCACGTTGCGCCGCCAACTGTGCATGCCGGCCCAGCAGATTTCGCCCTCCGCCGCAAGGCGTTCGCCGAAATCCTCCGCGATGGTGCAGGCTTCCCGGAAGGTTTGGGCGATGCGCGCGGTGTTCCCCTGCGGATCTTTGGCCCAGTCCGCGGCGCCGGCCGCCGAGTCGATGCGGATGATGCCATATTGCCGGATCTTCAGATCGCGCAGCTTGCGCCCGATCCGGCAGGCCTTCTTCACCTGGGTCAGAAAGGCGGCCCGTTCCGTGTCGTTGCCCATAGCGGAACCGCCCCCTGTGGGCGGCCAGACCGGGGCCACCAGCGAACCCGCGCGCAGACCCTTGGACGCAAGGGTTTCGGCGAGCCTCGCCAGATCGTCGTCCGACGAATCGATATCGGTGTGCGGAAGCGAAAGGAACAGATCGACGCCGTCGAACCGCACGCCATCCACTTTGGCGGCTGCGGTCAGATTCAGCATGGTCTCTAAGTCGATCGGTGGCTCGGAATCGGGGCCCTTCCCGACCAGTCCGGGCCACATGGCATTATGCAGCGCCGGATACGCGTGCGTGGATTCGCCGCTCATCGGATTTCCCTCCAATTGAAACGACTCAAGTGCTGCTAGGCTACATCAGGATTCCGGCTCTTGTCAAACCAGCGGAGGCGGATGTCAAGGCAAAATAGAAATGTCCCCTTTGACGGCAAAGTAGAAACGTCGCCTTGTGCCAGATCTGCCAATGTCCCCTTTGACGGCAAAGTAGAAACGTCGCCTTGTGCCAGATCTGCCGTGGGGTGCGTGTCAGTATGCGGGTGCCGGCGAGGCGGAGACGGGCTCTGCTTGCGAGCAACCCGATCGAGGAATACCTGGCCGGAACTCATCGCGGACGATGAGCAGGGCGCGCCCCTTCCGTCGCGTCCTTTTACTGAGGCTCGGGGGGCCGACTGACGGGAGGCGGCGCCCCGCCCTCAGGTCTTCGCGGTTTTGGTTTTGAGACCACGGTCATGTTCGAAGACGTCCGCGGGATCGCGTTGTCGCTCGAGAACGTAGAGGAAGGCACGTCCTACGGGACCCCGGCATTTAAGGTTAGCGGCAAGCTGCTCGCGCGCTCGCGTGAAGATGGAGACTCGCTGGTGGGTACGACCTTCGAGGAACGTGAAGAGATGATCGCCGCCGAGCTACAACTTCTCTCCGCGCCCTTAAGTCAGCGTCACTGCAGCGGTACCCGCTTAGGCCGAAGGTAGAGAACACCCTGGCCATCCACCTCCTCTGCCCAACAGGTTAGTTGCGAAACTGAAATCAATTCCGGCTTGCGGCAGCGCGAAACTTTGATCAACGCACGAGCCGAAGTAGCATCGTAAACGGTGGTCTCGTGCAGTAGATTGTCAGCGGCAGTTTCTCGCGCACAACTAAGAGCGATGCGGTTTGATTTTTCGGCGAAACCAGGGTCGGTACAATCCGCGGTCAGTTGCGTGGATTTTTTGGGATCGGTGGCGAAGAAAAGAACGGATGTACGGCGCCCTTCGAGGGGATCCTCCGGCGCCGCCACGTAGATCCGGCGGAGCCACAAATACCCTTCCTCCGGGAGTTTGACGATGGTCGAGATCCGGTCCGCATCGCTCCAGTTGACTACATCTTCAGGGACCTTTTCGATAGATGGATCGATTAAGGGCACCCCCAGAAGAATTCGGCTACCAGGCCTCGGCCGGCACTCCCGTACATAAGCATCGGCGGATACGGCCCTGGCCTTTTCCAGAGCCGCCTGCGAGGTCGCCCGATCGCCCGCGACAACGGCGACCGAAAGATACAGCCCCTGACGGAGGTTCTCACAATCACTGCTCGCCACGACAGCCGCCTGCGGCGACTGCGACCGCAGTTTCCCGGTGGTTTTCAGGGATGGCGCCAGGGTCGTGGAACTGGCTGCAATAGCCAGCCACAACACCGGCGGGTCCGCCGCACCGTTTGACAATGGTCCTGCCAACAGGATCAGGCTGGTTACCACACACCATCGACTCACAGGCCGCTTTCCCTCTTCGTGGCGGCAAGCTCGGAGTTCTGACGGCTCTGAATGTGGGCTACATCGCGAAAACTCGTCCAATCGCCACCCCAAACGAGCCCTCTCTCCCTTGCCTCCGCTCCCAGTGCATCCCAAAAACCGTTCTGCTGCGCCGCGTCTGTCCACCCCCAGCGCGAATCGACAATGTCCGCCGCATAGGCGTTCGGTGTGCCGTCTGGACGCTGTGCGTTGTGAAAACTGAATTGCACCTTCGTCCTACCCTGCAGAAATAACTGGTGTTGCACGGCGACCGACCGCCAGCCAAAAAAGATTTTCGGTTGAAATCCCTGATCCCTGAGCGCAGCAAGGACAGCACTTACTGCAGGCCGAAACAGAGGATCCAGACTGCTCAATTTCTTTTCCTGGCTCCATTGCGAGCTATCCCCCGACCAATCTTCCTTCCGGGCGCGCACGTAGACGGTAAGCTTGTCCCATGTGACCAGATTGTCGGCCCCCTGCACGACGGCCTCCAGAGTCCAAGTGCCTGGGTGGTAGCTGGAGAGGTCGTATAGGCGCACCTTTCCCTTGATGGCACCCTTCGAGACGTTGACGTAAGGCGGACGCAGGATCTGCAATTCCTTGCCGTCGAAGTCCAGAAAACCCCATAGACCGATGGTTAAGTGCGGGGAACCTTTATCCATTAGATTGGGAAGCGTGACCTCAGTAATTCTTTCTTCCTTCAGATTGCAGAAGTTTGCCATAACTTACCTCTGACCTTGATGCGAATTTGAACTGTTGGATAGCCCCTCACAGACCGGGCTATAGGCGCTGCTGTCGAGCCACTGGGTGCTGCGCCGCAGGGGCCCTCTACCCCTCGCGCCTGGTCACCCGGCGTCGGGGAGGCCGGTGATGGCGTGAGAATCCCCTGGCACCTCCGCCTTTCAACCTGGGCGAGCGGTCTTAAACTCCGGTTGCGCCTCAGCCGCGGGACAGAGCCCATCGGGGTTATGATACCTCCAACCAAATACAACGGAACTCGCGACATTACGGGAGCTATTCGTCGTGATCTTTGTGTACTTGATCGCACCAGTTGCAGCCGTCTACCCTGCGCGGCCGACTTCGCGCCGCGTGAGCCGTTCCCGGTGGCGCCCGCGGGTTGGGTGCGGGCGCCTTGGGAAATGGACAAGAACGGTGGCGGAGGACCTCCTACCATTGCGAACTCAGGTGCCTGGCGGGAACCCTGCGGGCCTGCGGGGAACCTGGCTTGACAGGACCGGGCAGCCCTGATAGTTTGAGCCTTCAGCTCCGAAATCGCAGTGGCGTCATAGGAGAACTCCTTCATGAACCGGAGGCACTTCGTTTCCAGCCTCAGTGCAGGCTTTGCTCTCGTCACCGTGCTGGCGCCGGCAGCGTCCGCGCAGCTTTTCAACGAAGCGCTGTTAAATGGGCTCACATACCGGAACCTCGGACCGTACCGGGCGGGCGCCTGGACCGTCGGCGTAGCCATTCCCGAGACGCCCGCCAAGGCTCACCGGAATACCATTTACGCCGCACTGCGCACGGGCGGCGTCTGGAAATCGTCCAACGGCGGCGTGACGTTCGAGCCGGTCATGGACAGCCAGAGCATCTATTCCATGGGCGCGATCGCGGTGGCGCCCTCCGATGAGAACGTAGTCTGGGCAGGAACCGGTGACAATTCCGCGACGCGCAGCGCCTATTGGGGCGACGGCGTCTACAAATCTGTGGATGCCGGCAAGACCTGGCAGAACATGGGTCTGAAGGACACCCAGCACATCGCCAGGATCGTCATCCATCCCACCAGGCCGGACACGGTGTATGTCGCCGCCCTCGGCCATCTCGCCACGCCCAACACAGAACGCGGAGTGTTCAAAACCACCGACGGCGGCAAGACCTGGAAGAAGGTGCTCTACGTCGGCGACCGCGTCGGGGCGGTGGATCTGGTCCGCGACGCCCGCAATCCCGAGGTCCTCTACGCAGCCACCTACGAAAACACACGCCTGGCATGGGTGATCAACGATGGCGGCCCGGGGACCGGCATCTATAAGACGACGGACGGCGGCGCCACCTGGAAAGAGCTGACCAACGGTCTGCCGAAGGGACCCATGGGGCGCATCGGTCTCGACATCTGCCGGAGCAAGCCGGATACGCTCTACGCGGTGTACGACAATCACAATCTGCGTCCTGGCGCCACCAACCCCACCAACACGATCAACGGCCAGGTCTACCGGACGGATGACGCGGGAGCCACCTGGCGCAAAGTGAATCCCGACGACGTGGACGTCAGCGGCAAGGCCGGTTACTCGTTCAACCAGATCACGGTGGACCCGAACAATCCCGACCGGGTTTGGGTCACGGGGGCGAACTTCAACCACTCCGCCGACGGTGGAAAGACGTGGGCGGGCCGGGGAGGGCCGCGGCCATTCGCGCGCGCGTTCGGCGACTTTCGCTCCCTGTGGATCGATCCGCAGGATTCCGATCGTATGATCGCAACGTCGGATGGTGGCGTCTACCAGTCCTTCGACGGTGGCCGCACCAGCCAGCACTACCTGACCATCCGGGGCGGCGAGGTGTACGCGCTGGGAGTGGACATGGAAACTCCCTACAACATTTACGAAGGCCTGCAAGACCACGAGAGCTGGAAAGGGCCGAGCAACGGCTGGACCGGCAGCGTGGGGGTCGAAGACTGGGTGACGGTCGGCGTCGGCGACGGAATGTACAACCAGGTAGACCCCACCGACAGCCGCTGGGTTTACAACACCCAGGAGTTCGGGGGACACGGCCGCTACGACCAGAAGACCCACCAGCGGGTGCGCATCGTTCCCACGCGCGCGGCAGGCCAGCCGCCTCTGCGGTTCAACTGGATCGCTCCCTTCGTGCTCTCACCCCACAATCCCCAGACGTTGTACGCCGGGGCGCAGGTACTGTTCCGCTCGGTGGACCGCGGCGACCACTGGCAGGAGATCAGCCCCGATCTCACTACCAACGATCCGGAGAAGACCAACCGCAGCGCCGCGGGGAGCGCGATTCAGTACTGCACCATCGTGACCATCTCGGAATCGCCGGTGACGCCCGGGATCGTCTGGGTGGGCACTGACGATGGCAAGGTGCAAGTGACACGGAACGGCGGCGCCAATTGGACTGACGTGACGAAGAGCATCGCGGCCGCCGGCGGTCCCGAGAATGTCTGGACGAGCCGCGTGTACGCGTCGCGTTTCGCTCCGGGAAGCGCCTACGCCGCCAAGACCGGGCGGCGTCAGGACAACTTCAAGCCGTACCTGTTCAAGACCACCGATTTCGGCGCCACCTGGACCAATATCTCGAGCAACCTTCCCGAGTGGCCCGTCAACTCGATTGTCGAAGACACACAGAAGGCGTCAGTGCTGTTTGCCGGCACCGACGTTGGGGTTTATGTTTCCACGGACGGGGGCGCGCGGTGGGTGGCGCTGAAGAGTAATATGCCTCCGGCGCCGGTCACCGATATGGTGGTGCACCCGCGCGAGCAGGACCTGGTGGCGGGCACTTATGGCCGCGGCATTTGGGTGGTGGATATCGCGCCGATCCGCGAGATGACGGAGGAGAATCTGAAGGGCCCGTACCTCTTCGCCGTGAAACCGAAGCCGATTCGCCGTGACGGCGCGCAAGGCAACAACCGGTTTAACGGCGACAGTTTTCCGACCACGCCGAATGAGCCGAACGGGCTGATGGTTTACTACTACCTGAATGAGGATGCGGCGCAACCGGTTACAGTGACGGTGGCAGACCTGAACGGTAAGGTGCTCCGGACGCTGACGGGCTCGCAGAAGGCAGGGATCAACCGGGTGGCGTCGGAGGGCTTGGGCGGATTCGGCGGTGGCGGTGGAGGCGGCGGGCGGGGTGGACAGGCCCGCGCTGCCATGCCGCCGGGCGAGTACGTCGTCACGCTCGATGTGGGCGGCGCCAGGCTCACCCAGAAGGCGAGGGTTCTCGAGACGCCTGAGTTTCGGTAGATTCGGGGAACGCGGCTTTGTGTCGCGGCGAGGGGTACACCTCATGCATCTCAACGCTGAAGGAGCAGCGGATCACCCTCAATACCCCTCCGTCGCCGTTGGTTGTGACGCATCCTGGGGAAGCGGTTGATGCGACTGCGTCTGTGCGGTCCCCAAAAGTAAATCCCAGATCATGCCCGAAACAAAAAATCAGGCACACGACGCTCGGCATTGGGCGCTCTCGCCTGTCAGGCGAGCGCAGCTCGCCACACCGGCATTCTGCCGGTGTTCAGCGGGTCCGGGCACGTCAGGTTGGCGCGGCTGGCCTATTCCCTCACTTTTCCCCTGATGTATCATAGGCAATCGCCCCCTCCTCATGAGGCTGCCGCGTGTGTACCCGATTCTCGACACCACTTCGCTGGAAGCCCGAGGGATTTCGCTCTGCACGGCCGCTGCGGCGTTCCTGGAGGGCGGCGCGGCCATCCTCCAGATCCGTCATAAAGGCCATTGGAGCCGCGAGTTCTTCGAATCCGCCCAACAAGTCGCGCGCCTGTGCCGCGAAGCGGGGGCGGATCTCATCGTCGACGACCGCGCCGATTTCGCGCTGTTGCTGGAAGCCGGCCTCCACGTGGGTCAGGACGATCTGGCCCCGCGCGATGCCCGCAAACTGATGGGCTCCGACGCGGTCATCGGCTTCTCCAGCCACAACGTCAACCAGCTTGCCGCCGCCGGAGGAGAGCCCGTGGATTACGTGGCGCTCGGCCCGGTCTTCGCTACCGCGTCCAAGCGCAACCCCGACCCGGCGGTGGGGGTGGACGAGGTGCGCCGCTGCCGGGCCCTGCTGGACAAGCCGCTGGTGGCCATCGGCGGCATCACGCGCGAAAACGCTCTCGAAGTTCTGAACGCCGGCGCCGATTCCGTGGCCGTCATCGCCGGCCTGCTCCCGGGCCCGGAGGGCGGCCTCACCCCTCAATCTCTGCGACAACGGATGGAAGAATGGCAACGACTCGTGAAAACGGCCTAGTCAAAGGCCTCGGCCTGATGGACTCCACCACCCTGGTGATGGGCTCGATGATCGGCTCCGGCGTGTTCATCGTGGCGGCCGATATTTCGCGGCAGGTCGAGTCGCCGGGGCTGATGATCCTGACCTGGCTGATCACGGCAGCCCTCACCCTCACGGCCGCGCTGAGCTACGGCGAACTGGCCGCCGCGATGCCGCACGCCGGCGGCCAGTACGTGTATCTTCGCGAAGCGTTCGGACCCATGTACGGCTTCCTCTACGGCTGGACCCTGTTCATGGTGATACAGACCGGCACCATCGCGGCGGTGGCGGTGGCCTTCGCCAAGTACACCGGTGTCTTCCTGCCGTGGATTTCCGCGCAGAACTATCTTCTGGGCAGCGGGAAGATCGGGATCACCACCCAGCAACTGCTGGCCATCCTCATGATCGTGTCGCTCACCTGGTCGAACACGCGCGGCATTCGCACCGGAGCCGTGGTGCAGAACGTGTTCACCATCGCCAAGATCGCGGCGCTGGTGGGGTTGGTGGGTTTCGGATTCCTGGTGGGGCGCAACGCCCAGGCCGTGGCCAGCAACTTCACCGGTTTCTGGCGCAACTCTAGCTGGAGCTTTGAGACCGTGCGGCTGGTGGGCGCGGCCATGGTGGGATCGCTGTTTTCTTCGGATGCGTGGAACAACGTCACCTTCACTGCCGGCGAGGTGCGCAACCCCAGGCGCAACCTGCCGCTGTCGCTGGGGTTGGGTGTGCTGATCGTTTCGGCGCTCTACATTGCCTCGCAGTTCGTTTACCTGAACGTGCTGACGTTCCCCGAAATCCAGCATGCCGACCAGGATCGCGTGGCCACCGCCGCGGCTTTGAAGATGCTTGGACCGATTGCCGTCCAGGTCATGGCCGCCGCCATCATGATCTCGACCTTCGGATGCACCAACGGCCTGGTGCTTTCGGGAGCGCGGGTCTATTATGCGATGGCCAAAGACAAGCTGTTCTTCCGCCGGGCGGGCGCACTCGATCCGGTTCACCACGCGCCGGTTTTTTCGCTGGGCGTACAGTGCATCTGGGCAGTTCTGCTCACCTTGAGCGGCAGCTACAATGACCTTCTCGATTATGTTATCTTTGCCGTACTGCTCTTCTACATTCTGACAATCGCGGGCCTGTTCGTGCTTCGCCGCACACAGCCCAATTTGGACCGGCCTTACAAGGCCTTTGGATACCCGGTGCTGCCAGCGGCGTATATGGCGGCGGCGGGCCTGATTGAGATTTTGCTGTTGCTGTACAAGCCGAACTACACGTGGCCGGGGCTCATCATTGTTCTGCTGGGCCTGCCCGTTTACTTCATCTGGCGGGGGAAAGCGACCGTATGAGCATAGACCTGAAAGGGAAATCGATATGAGCCTGTTTGCGACCAAATCCGTCGACCGTATCATGTCCGAATCGGCGGGCGGCGAGCACCATTTAAGGCGTACCCTGGGCCCCACCCAACTCATTGCACTGGGCATCGGCGCCATCATCGGCGCGGGGCTGTTTTCCTTGACGGGGGTTGCGGCGGCGCAGAATTCCGGCCCGGCGGTGGCCCTCTCGATGGTGATCGCCGCCATCGGCTGCGCGTTTGCGGGGCTGTGCTACAGCGAATTCTCCTGCATGATCCCGGTGGCCGGTAGCGCGTACACCTACGCGTACACCACGCTGGGCGAATGGATCGCGTGGATCATCGGGTGGGACCTGGTGCTGGAGTACGCGGTGGGCTCCTCCACCGTTTCCATCAGTTGGTCGGGATATGTGGTTTCGCTCCTCCACACCTTTGGCATCGAACTGCCCGCCCAGTGGATAGCCGGCCCGTTCGAGCAGGTGGCGCTTCCGGATGGCAGGATGGCGCAAGGCTACGCGAATATCCCGGCGGTGATCGTGGTCTTCCTGATCTCGATGCTGCTCATGCTAGGGATCAAGGAATCGGCGCGCACCAACGCGGTGATCGTGGTGATAAAACTGGCGGTTGTGCTGGTCTTCATCGGAGTCGGCTGGTCGTTCATCAACCCGGCTAACTACAAACCGTTCATTCCGGACAACACCGGCGAGTTCGGCCACTTCGGCTTCAGCGGCCTCATGATGGGCGCGGGCACAATCTTCTTCGCCTACATCGGCTTCGATGCCGTCTCGACGGCGGCGCAGGAATGTAAGAACCCGCAGAAAGACATGCCCATCGGCATCATCGGCTCGCTGTGCGTCTGCACGGTGCTTTACATCCTCTTCGCCCTGGTGCTCACCGGAATGGTCCCCTACACGCAACTCGGGGTGTCGGCGCCGGTAGCGCTGGCCATCGACAAGACGCCTTACGTGTGGATGAACAACCTGGTGAAGTTTGGGATTATCTGCGGTTTCACTTCGGTGATCCTGGTGATGCTGCTGGGCCAGTCGCGCGTGTTTTACTCGATGTCGCGCGACGGCCTGGTGCCCAAGATCTTCTCCGACATCCACCCGAAATTCCAGACGCCGTGGCGCTCGAACATGCTGTTCTTCTTCTTCGTCGCGCCCTTCTCGGCGTTCCTACCCCTGAGCGTAGTGGGCCACATGACCAGCATCGGGACTCTGTTTGCATTCGTGATCGTCTGCGCCGGCGTGTGGGTGATGCGCGTGAAGAATCCCAATCAGCCGCGGCCTTTCAAGACGCCGCTAGTCCCGCTGGTGCCAATCCTGGGAATCGCCGTCAATTTTGCGCTGATGTACTCGCTGGGCTGGTCGAACTGGTTACGCCTGGTGGTCTGGCTGGTGATCGGGCAGGCGGTTTACTTTGGATACGGGCGCGCCCATAGCCATCTGCGGGTGGGCGGCCACACGGTCAGCAAGTAGGGGCCGACAGATGCGGTGGCTGCCGGCTTTTGTCGTGGTGGTATCCGCGGCCCACGGGCAGCAGGCGCAGAACCCTTCGCCCATGGTGGAGCACACCCGGGCGCACCAGCGCCTGCGGGAAGAGACTCCGCCGGGGCGGCGCGTGAAACTGGATCTCGGCACGCTGTTCCTGCCGGCCGGCTTGGAGCCGCGGAGTGGCGCGCCGGTCCTGTTCTTCTTTCATGGCGGGACGTGGCTGCCGGAGGTGGCTGGCGCGCAAGACCGCATCGCGGTGGTCGGCATTCAGGCAGGCGCGGGCTCCGGATCATACGCCCGCTTGTTCGACGACCCCAAGCGCTTTCTGAGCCTGCTGGAGGATGCCGAGTCGAAGGCGGGAGTCCGCTTTGGCAGCGTGATGCTGGGCGGTTGGAGCGCGGGGTGTGGCGCCGTACGCCAGATTCTGAAGACGCCCGAGTCTTACGCGCGGGTCTCCGCGGTGCTCCTGATCGACGGAATGCATACGGACTACGTGGACGGCAAGCCGGGACCGCTGGAGTCCAAGCTCGATCCCGGCAATCTACAGATATGGGTGCAACTGGGGCGCGACGCCATCGCGGGGCGCAAACGCGTGATGGTGACCCATTCCGAGATATTTCCGGGGACCTATGCCAGCACCACGGAGACGGCCGATTATCTGGTGGCGCAGCTCGGCGTGAGGCTCCGCGCGGTGCTGAAATGGGGGCCCATGGGATCGCAGCAGCTCAGCGAGGCAGTCGCCGGCAAGTTCCGCTTGCTAGGGTTCGCGGGAAACTCCGCGCCAGACCATGTGGACCAGTTACACGCGCTGCCGCAGTTTCTCAAATGGCTGCGGTAGCCAGTTGACCGCAGGCGCAGCGGATAACTTCCTCGGTTGACCTTACGAACCGGTTTGCCTCTGAGACCGTGGCCACCAGAGCGATCAGCTCGCCGGGTGTCGAGACGATGGGTGTAATGATCCACGAGAATTCCATCGGCTCCCCTTCCAGCGACCCGCCGGTAGTCCGCAGCCGGACCACGGTTCGGCTGGAAGCGGCCCGCTCAATGGCGTCACGGATGGCCGCCGCCCCCTGGTGCGCCGCGGTACAAGCTTCCCAAATGAAAAGGCCCAGCATTTGCTGCGGGTCGCGGCCCGAGGTTCGCTGGCAAATCGGATTCATCTGCTCTATTTTGCCTTGGGGATCGAGCACGGGATAGAAGAGACCGGCGGCATGGGCCACTGCCGAAGTGCAGAGAGCCTGCTTCTGCACCGCGAGGATGGCGTTGTGGTAGTCCGTGATGTCGACCAGAGTGCCCACAAATCCAGTAAAAGTGCCGTCGTCCAGAAATCTGGGGACTCTCCGCCCCAGCATCCAGCGGTAGACGCCGTCGTGCCGGCGCATCGGGTACTCGACGGTGAAGGCCTCGCGAGCCTCAAAAGCCCGCCAGTACTTCTCATAAGCGATCTCTCGATAGTCGGGATGAATGCAGTCGGCCCAACCGTCCCCCAGTTCCTCTTCCAGGCTTCGCCCGGTGAAGTTCAACCACGTCTTGTTGACAAAGGCACAGGAGCCATCCACGCCGCCATAGATGATCTTCACGGGAGCGGTGTTGGCGATGGCTCGGAAACGTCTCTCGGTTTCGCGCAAGGCCGACTCCGCCTCCAGCGCATGTGACGCGATCATGCGCAACTCCATCTTTCCAGCCAGCATGCGCGCCAGTTCGGAAAGCGCCCGCGTGTCCTTCTCGGCGAAGTGGGGCCTTGGTTCGCGGTCCGCAATCACGAGCACGCCGAGAGATACTCCGCTGCTGGTGAGCAAGGGAGCCGACGCCGCAAACCGAAGGTCCCCGAAACTAGTGCCGTCGGGAAGCCCGAGCGCAGCATCCTGCACCACCGCGGGCGTCTCAATCACCGCGGACAACGGGTACGTCTTCAGGAGACTCCAATACTCGCTGCCCGATCCGATGCGAGTTACCACCTGCGTGGCGTGGTCCACCAGCGCCATGTAGGCCACCGGCACCCGGAACAGGTGCTCGACCAGGGTGGTCATGCGCAGCAGGTCCGGGCGCTCCGGAATGTCCAGGATGTTCTCGAGGTGCGAGGTGCACTCCCCGAAGCATGAAACTGTTGTTGGCAACATATCTTCTGCTCCATCTCATCGGCAGGATGTGGGGTGAACTTCAGCGGGACTCTAACGGATTTTCTGGAAAACGCCGATAAGTTACCTTGGAAGTGCTGTGATCTCGATAAAGAAGTTCCTGGCCTCTAACGAAGCGGAAGAATCGCTGATGCACATGGTGAAGCTCTTGCTTCAAGGCATGGCTGAGCACTCCGTAGAAGGCGATCCCGAGGAATACACGCGCTTTCGCGGAAGCATCGACCAGGTCATGCGCCAGCTCGATGAAGAGATCTCGACCGCGGAACTCCTGGTCCTTTCGGGTTCGGCCCTCAAATCGTTTGAGGACTACAATCAACGCACCAATACGTACCTGCGCCTGCAGAGTACGGAATTCCAGGCGATGGTGAAAATGCTGACCTCGACGGTCAGCGCCATCACCGCGGCGGGCGATACGAGCGTACGCCAATTGCAGGAAATCGAGAAACAGGTGGAAGCCGCGACCGAGATCGAAGACGTCCGGCAAATCCGAGGCAGACTATCCGAGTGTCTGGACGGGATCCGGCGCGAAACCGAGCGCCAGCGTGTTGAAATTGCCCGCACCGCGCAGGAGTTGAATCGAGGACTGGAATCCGCAAAGGCCGGATCTGCAGCCGGAGCTCCAACCGAAGTTCCAGCCGGTCCTCCGCCTGCCCCCACCGACCCGGTGACCGGGTTGCCGCCCCGGAAGGCCGCGGAAGAAGTGCTTGCCCGAGCCTGTCAGGACGATACACCGGCGTATGCACTGGCCGTGGCGGTCGATCGCATCCAGATTTTGAACACGCGATTCGGTTACGAGGTCGGCGACGAAATCCTGCGCTACTTTGCGGGCTTTCTGAAGCGCCAGTTGCCCTCCACAGACCTGCTATTCCGCTGGACCGGTCCGATCCTGATCGCGCTCCTGTCCCGGCCGAGCAGTCTCGCGAGGGTCCGGGACGAAATCGGCCACATGATGGAGTTTAAGTACCAGCACACCGTTCGCACGGTATCCCGGGCCATCCTCCTGCCGATTTCGACGCGCTGGGCAGTGTTCCCCATGATGGCATCTCCGCGCATGCTCATCCAAAAGATCGACGACTTCTGCAGCTTCCAAGGCTCGCGCGACTAGGCGGTACACGGCTTGAGTTTTTTTCGAAACTGGACCGCCGCTCTTGGCAGTTGGTTCAGGGCCGCGAGCGTGTCGCGGAGCATGGCGTGGCGGTGCAAGCTGCCAGCCGGCTGGTCCAGCGCCCAAAGGGCTTCCGCATAATCAGTATCGAGCTCGAAGAGTTGTTGAAGAAGCCGTTGTGGGATCTCGCCAGACTGATAAACTCATGCGGTCGAGTGTGCGAAACAAAGCCAGCAGGTCCAGTCGGACGGCTTCCAGGCGCGGACGGAGGTCGCCGGGGATTGGCGACGGTGAGCGATGGGCCACGGTACGTGCGTTCCGCATGCCCCGAGCATCGCTCACCGTCCCCGCCAGATCAAGATCGATTGGTGAGTCTGTGACGCTACACGAACCCCCAGCGACGAGGTGAGTCCGGGGAAATCTGGGGGGGCGAGAGAAGGGAACTGCTTAGGCTACAGAGACCATCACCAACCGATCGAGTAACGCCCAGTTGTCGTTCAACAATAGCAGACGCAACGCCGCCAGGGTATACGGCGCAACGACCGCCAGCAGCGCTAACCGTCGTGCCAGCGAACCGCTGATGCGCCCCGGTTCCACTCCCAGCAGATCCAGCAAGGGCCGGCGCTGCTTCTTATCTTACAGACCGGGCACCGATAGCGCGCTACTGCGGCGTATAACCGTCCAAAGCTGGCCAGCCAGTGAACCGCCTCCGTGTCATGGCGCTTCATGGGCTGACCACACCGGGGACAAACGGGCGTCTGTTCGCGCACCGAGTCGGCCACGGCATTCACCTTGTCTTGTAGCGCTGCCAACATGCGTGGCCGGTACTCGTTTTCTACTTCGCGCTCCAGTTCTATGAACCGTGGGGCTCTCCCCAAGGGGGGACGTTGCGGGGCCGCCGGTGGTGCGGACGGGGTACGCGCTGGAAGCTGTTTGGCCAAGTGTCACCAGCCCTTCCGTGGCGGACCGCTGCCAAGCCATGCCGGGGTGCTCGGCAGCGCCATTCACCGACGCGTTGGTTGAGCCAACGACCCGCTTGGCGATGTTCGGCCACGTACTTTGATAAAACAGAAACCAGCATAACTGTCTTGAGCCCAAAAGTTCGGCACAATTGATCAAGCCTATCCTCGCCGAGCTGCGCGGCTTTGTGCTGGACGACTTGAACGCCACCACATGCACCGCACAAGGCTGTGAACGCCTCGACGAAATCATGCTGACCTAAGTCTTAAGTACCGTTAGAAAATACGGCGCGCGTCACGTCTGATGACGCATCAAACAGTTCAGACAGCCCGCACTTTCGTCCAGCCCTCATTTGACTCGCAGTTGATCTTCAGCAACGTCCCACTCGACCTGGCAACCTCTCCAGGAAGCGGCCGGAGTGCCGAACTCCAACCGCGGCTGCCGGGCGCGCCTCTCGGCTGGTAAGCTCGTGAGCCGCATCATCAGGCGACGCGACCGGCTTCCCACGTGGGTCCGTTAACGCGAAATCCCGCCTCTGTCGTCTTCCCTCCGCGTGATCGCGCGATTGGCCCGGCGCGCCTGACGAGCGAGGCGTTGGACCGCGGCACAGGGCAGCGCCAGGGCCCGGCAGTCAGTGGACGGGACTGGAGAGAGTCATGAGATCCTCCATTCTCGTGGGGGTCGCGCGCCGCGCCGACGTCAACGCGCTCGCGGCGCCGCGAAGCGCCCGCGCATGGGACGCGCCGAATTGCAACCGCCTGCCGGCGCCTCTCGGCAGCGAAGACGGCGCGGCAGTCGATTCCGTCGCGCGATCGCACGATTGGCCGGCGCGCCAACGCTCGTGACCCGCGGCAACGGACGGGGCCCGACCCGTCCGACGAGAGACCGCCGGGCATCTCCGCTCCGGCGTCTTTCCTCTGCGTGGGATCGCGCGATGGCCCGCCGCGCCTCGGAGACGTCCAACGCGCTCGCGGCGCCGGGAAGCGCCCGCCGGAAGCCTGCTGCCTGCGGCCGCGTAGCGCTCTTACGCTTGCGCCCGCCCCGTGAAGCGATATACCGTACGGATTCGACAAGGAGATCCCATGGACCGCCGTTCGTTTCTCATTCCCGCGGCAGGTGCGTGCCTGCTTCCAGAGGCCGCGCAATCGCAGGAAGCGGGCCGCAAAACCCGCCTGTACCGCATCGACTATTTCTACTACCGCCAGGGCGGCCAGGCCGCTCGGCTCAACCAATTCTTCTCTTCGCAGGCGCCGCTGCTGGCCAAGCATACCCGCGCCTTGGGATTTTTCAACGCAGTGTTCGCGCCGCGCCTGCAGACCTTGATGGTCTTGAGCGGCTTCGAGAGTATGGATGGGATGATGTCCGCCGCTTCCCAGGTGGAAGCCGATACCGGATATCAGAAAGCATTCGAGCAACTGGAAAGCGGGAGCGAACAGCCTTTCGACAGCAGCCAGCGCCTGCTGCTGGCCGCCACCGACTTCTCACCCGAAGTGGTCCTTTTGCCGGAGAAGCCCAAGTCGCCGCGGTATTTCGAACTGCGCGTCTACCACTCCCCGACTCTGCGTCAGTTGCACCTGCTGCACGAGCGCTTCGCTGGCGCGGAAGTCAAGATATTCCACCGCTCGGGCATCCATCCCATTCTCTACGCCGACACCATTGTCGGTCCCGATCTGCCGAACCTCACCTACCTCATGCCGTTCGCCACGCTCTCGGACCGGGAGAAAGCCTGGGATGCCTTCGCCGCCGACCCCGAATGGGTCAAAGTGCGGGCCGAATCCGTCGCCCGGGGCGGCCAGATCGTGGACAATAATAATCTCTCGCTTTGGCGTGCCGCACCATATTCGCCGATTCAATGACGGGAGGAGTGGTGCGATGCTGGCGGAACTCCGAACAACCTCAACAACCATCGTTTCGGGATGCGGTCCGGGCTTCGCGACTCCGTCGCCTTCCCCTGCGGATCGTGCGAGGGCACGCGGCGCCCGCCGACGCCAAAAGGCTCTCGGCATCGGGAAGCGTCCACGCCTGGAGTGCGAGGAACCGAATCCGTCACTGCCGGCGGCCGCCGACTTCCGGGCATCGCGGTCGCGCGCCCTCAGTTTTGGCGGTCTTTGGGTAACAGTGACAATCAGTTGCGTATTCTTATGAAGGCAAAAGTTCCGAGATAAGGAGGCCTCGATATCTCTTTAAAACGGTAATTCTAAATGGATTAGCGACTTGCGCGGATAATTGACATTCCTCCCCTGGTCTGACCCCTAATCTCAGCGCCTGGCACAAAGAATGCTCGGCTGTGAGCGGATGGACCTGACGCTGTCAGGCGCCCTACCTTTTTGCGCGTAAAAGATCATGGAGTTTTTACACAATCGGGTAACTCCGCTAATCGGAACGATCCCGGCCAACTCGTTGATCCGGGATCGTGATCGTAGGTGATTTCTGCATACTGGCCCGGACTCACCACCGGGTTCAACAGCCGGGCCGCACTGAGATGATGCTACTACCGAAACCTACTGAACAATGTTTCGGCAAAGCTTGACGCGTAGCCGAGCATTGCTCCGGTCGTAGACGTGCTACAAGCTGACAGAATCCACACAGGAGGGACTACAGCGCTTGGGAGGGGTTCTGTAAGATGTGCCCCATTGCCACAGGGTCGGATGTTTAGTTCGTCCTGCGCTCGGCTGTATTATCGCCAAAAACGGTTTCGCGGACTTCAGCCCGGTGAGATCCGCCCGGGAGGTTAGCCCCGACGAGCCACGCCCCACGGAGGTCCGCCCCGCTGAAATCCGCCCCGCTGATGTTAGCGTCCTCGCTCGCGTGATCGCGCAATAGTGCGCCGCGCCTCAGCCGACGCAAAACGCCCTCCCGGCGCCGAGAAGCGCCCGCGGGTGGCACTCGCCGAGCCGGAACCGCGCTGCCTCTACGCGATCATGTGATTGGCCGGCGTGATGTCATCTCGTGAGCCGCAACAGCGGGCGGCGCGGCCGGACTCCTGCGAGTCCGCTGACGCGGACTCTCCCCTCCGGCGTCTTCCTCCGCACGATCGCGCGACAGACACGCCACACCGCGCCGACGTCCAACGCGCTCCCGGCGCCGACGAGCGCCCGCAGTGGCGACCGCCCGCCGAAACAAAACCGCGACTGCCGGTCGCGGCGATGTGCTGCGCAGCCGACGCGGCCGTCGATTTGCTCGCCTTTGCGCGGCGCAATCGGGGATTGGCCCGCAGGCGCGCTATAAGCTTGAGAGCCGAAACATCGGGCGACCCGCCAGACCTTCATCAAACGCGTACCGTTCCCTGGCAGCCGTGGTTACTCCGGGTAGCGCAGGTTCCGCTGCAGAAACGCGAACGTGCCGACGCCGTGGATCGTGTGGGGCCCATTGAAAAACTCGATCTCGGTACGGTCCGGAATCCCCATCTTCGTGTAGAACCTGCGGACCTTGGCGTATTCGTACGCAACCCATTCGTCGGGCGCAACATTATCATCGTGACCTCGTTCCACCATGAACGGCCTCGGCGCCATGAGCTCCGCCAGGTCCGAATAATTGGTCACGTTCGCGAAATCGAACTCCAGCATGTCGTACTCGGGGGTAACCATGTAGCTGTAGCGGGAGTCCATGCTCGTGGTCTTCCAGACCCACTCGTTGAAGTCCGCCGAGCAGATCGAGAGAGCATACCCGTCCAGCAGGGGCGGAACCCGCACCGCGGTTTTTCCCCCGTACGAGAGCCCGTAAAACCCGATTCTCCGGGGATCGACAAATGCCAGGCTGCCCAGCCACTCAAGCAGGCGCTGGTGCTGGCCGAGAATGAAGGAGTACAACGACAGCTTCAGCGGATGCGCCTTGCGCTGGATTTGCCGGAAGCGGTCCGCGCCGATATATGGATTCTGCGGAGCGAAGGTGACGAACCCCTCTTCCGCCAGCCGCACGGCGAAACGATGGTAGTAGGGTGAATCGACCTTCGGGTCGGCCACATCCCGCGGACGCCCCTCCAGGCCGTGCTGGCACACCACCACCGGCCGCCGCTCGCCTTGCTGGATATCCTTCGGCACGAGCAGAATCCCATAGGCCGGGATGCCGGGCCAGACATCCAGCATCACCTCGTACCCGCGGAATTTCGGCTCGTCGAAGATGAGGCGCGAACGCGGGTCGGCGGGTGCGCTGGGGTCCGGTAGGCGGCCGATGACTTCATCCCAGATGTAATCCCGCATCGACCGGCTGGTTTGATGCCATCGCTCGGGTGAAGACGCGTCGGCCCGCGACCAGAAGCCGGCGCGGTTCTGCTCCGATTTGCGGATCAAGACCTGCGTGTGTGCGGAGAGTTGGTCGAATTGCCGGCGGAGCCTGGCGGCTGCATCGAACTTGGTTCGCAGGTCACGCGGTGCGTTTCCCGCGGGCCGCAGCGTGGGTTTAATCCCAAGCGCCCGCAGCAGCCCTTGCAGAGCTGCGTCTGTGCCGGGTGGCCCGTGCCCGTCGGCGCTCACGGCGAACTGAAGATTCCCGGCCACATGCTGCGATTCGAAGGACGGGCGCGCGCGGTCCACCTCCCGACGGACTGTATCCAACGGAGGCGTCGTAATCGTACCACTGGGTGCCGCCCCGGTTCGCTCCTCGGTGGCGCGCGGAGGGCCGGCCACCTCGGGGAACCGGCTTGCCTCGACGACCAGCGCCCGCGGTGCGATCATGCCCGCCAGTTCTCGATCCCCGAAGTCGCGCAGCAGACCCCAGACATCGCGGTAGATCGGCTCCTTCCACAGTTGCTCACGGGGTTGGAAATAGCCGCTCACCAGCGTTGCCTGGATCCTCGGGTCCAGGCTCGCCGCATACAGCGCGAGCAGGCCGCCTTCTCCGTAGCCCGCCACACCCACCGGTTGCGGCTGTGACGCGAGCCAATCCACCGCGGCCAGGACCTTCTGCACTTCGTATCCGATGATGGTCCGCCCGGTCTCGAAGGCCATCCGGTAAATCCACTCGCGGTGCGGCTGGTTGGTCATTCGGATGCCCGGAATGCCGGACCACGTGTCGCTTCGATCGATAAGGACGGGGACCAGAACTTCGCAGCCGTTTTCGGCAAGACGCCTCGCGAACTGGGCGGACGAAGGGACGCCCGGCGCCATTCCCACCAGCATTTCCGGCGTCCAGTCCGCATCGGGGATGGCGACGACCCTCGCCTTCATTGTCCCCAGGGGATCGAGGAGCAGTCCTTCCGCCTCGACGCCCTCGAACACCCCCCAGCGGACGGCATAAACGCGGTAGCCGCGGCCCCAGGCAATCTCGGGCGGTGCGGCGTTCACCGTGTGGATTTCGAGCCCGCGGACCGCGACCCGCGGATCCACGGCGCCGATGATTTTGCGCAGCTTCTCGCGTTTGGCAGCGGCGGAGCGCTCCGTGGCGCGGTGTTCGCGCGACAGCGCGGTCTCCCGGTCCAGGTACAAGTGGATCGCTTCGACCATTTGGGCCGCCTGGTCGCCTTCGGAGACCATCGGCTTCGTGCCCGGCAGCGCCTGTTGAGCGCTCGCCGCGACAACCACCGCCAGCGCAGCCGGTAAGCAGCGGCTCATTCGCATTTGTTGCCCCCGCGTAAATGATACGCCATTGTTGCCACGCAACGACCGTACCTCTTCCTGGCTGCAAGCCGCTGCGCCGTCGCGGACTTTTGGCACGTCGATTCCGTCTCCCCCGCCGCGTGATCGCAGATTGACCCGTGGGGCAATGTGAAGCGCAGTGCCCGCGGATGGACGCGAGGAACCGAAACTACGACTGCCGGCCGCGGCGATCGCCTGCGCAGCCGGCGCGGCTATCGATTCGGTCGCGCGATCGCGCAAGTGGCCCGCGGGAGTGCCGCACGCTCGTGAGCCGCGACCTC
>JAIQFL010000444.1 GCA_020073365.1 Terriglobia bacterium
GAGGCGCTTCTCGCCGGGCGTCAGACGGTGCTTGAGGGGGCCTTCAAGGCCCATCCCGAACGTTTCGTCCGGGGCCAACCGCAGGTCCTCCGACCGCCGCCAACGGTCTGGATCAACCCGTTGGCGCCGGACACCTTGGAGGTCGCTTGCTCCGCTAATAGCGGAACCCAGCTGTCTCAATTTCGTTGACACATTCCGTTTCCGCCGGTTGAGCGAGCTTCGGCGCCACCATAACCGTCTTCACAACCTGTCCTTTTGGTTCGGGCAGATGTATCCAAAGGGACTAATTATTGGTTCTCTTCGATACATTCTTGAGGGACAGGGGAGGGAGCTGCCCAACATCTGCCGCGATTGGAGAGTCAAATGTTCGGGAATTGTGGGGTCATTCGCAGCCGCAGGCGACGGTATCGTCTTTGCTCTATTATCGACCAGGAACCGTCAACTCCCGGCACGGCCAGAGGCACAGGTGTTGACTGATCACGGAGCAGTTTATGGAACAGACCAAAAGCTTTCGCGCGACCGATTACGAGAGGCTGAGCCGGCTTAAGCCGGGATTTCTTCGCTTCGCGGACTACGTTCAAGCTGACCTTGAATCAAAGTGTGGCGCCCGAGCGAAATCTCGAACGCCGCGCGTGTTTAGTCCGTAAAGATCCTCGCGAAGCTTCCTGAGCCAGTCAGCCCTGACGCCTTCATGATCACCGTGTTGTCGTAGACGCCGGTATCCTTGAGAGAATCGATCAGGCGGCCGATTTCGTAGTCGGCATACTACCCTGCCGGCGCCACGTCCTCGCTGTTTTCTCTGGGGATGGCGTTGCTCGACTGTCGCAAATCAGGTCGGAGAGTCTTTCCTGAGTTCCGGTCCTGCGACTCTCCCGCGGCCGCGGGAGCGCGGGGGAGAACTGGAAGTAACGATCGCTAAAATTACATGATATTGTACCAGTGAAGGTCACGGCGATACCTGCGCAAAGGCGAGTCTTTTAGAGGCCACATTGAAGGAGAAGGATTGAAGAGCTCTAACCAGAGACCACCAACAGTTACTAGACCCGCCATCAGAATCGCGATGTTTCTAGGTCCGCACAAATGGCCGCGCCATTTTAGTGTGAATACGCTGGGACGGTCAGGCCACAATGCCTCAATCAGAATCTCAGCCAAAATGCCGACGAGCAGAATTGCATTTCCTAAGTCTCTCCACCTTCGTGCTGTCTCAAGAGCAACTTCTAAGTCGTGGCTCATTCCGAACTCAGGCTGGACGATTGAACAGGGAATTGTCATTTGGAATTCGATGAACCCCCGAGCGCCGCGGCGTCCGGCGCGGCTGGGATCTGGACTGCTGGAGTGCCCGGCTGTACCCCGGCGATGTAGAAGCGGACAAGTTGCGTGGTGACCTCGGGGCCGCCGACAAAGGTGCTGCCCTGCTGCCTAAGCAGCCTGTAGGGTGGCGTCGATTCGAAATAGAGCGTGACCTTGGGAACGAACGGTTTGATGACGTCAAGAACGAAGCGCGGCCAATTCGGCATTATCGTCGCGACGTCGACTCGTGCAATGACCTTGAGCGCGGAGAAGCTGCCGGCCGGCACGCTCACCTGTTCCGTGCCCTTGGCCGAAACCTCCTGACCCACATAGCTGTATGGTGTGATCTGCTGATGCAGCGCGCCGCGGGCGCCTTCACGCGGTGAGTCGAGGACACGTAGAAACGCCATCCATGGAACCGCGTCGGGATACAGGTCGTGTGGCAGATCGGGAGCACCTGCCATCCGGAGCACCGTCGCATCGTTGCGCCAGAACATGCTCTGCAGCGCGCGACCGTGATCGTACAGCGTCCATTGATACATGGTGCAGCCCTGGCGATGATTGGGAAGTAGCCAGAAAGCGACTTGGAATTGATTGCTGGACAGGGTGGTCACCTCGACGTGAACCGTATCGTCACCAACTACTTCGTTCCACCACTTTGCCCGCATCACGATCTCGCCGCTCCGGTCCTCTGTCTGTTGGACTTCATCGACTTCGACGCCGGGAGGCGGCGTCATCGCGCTACGGTCGGATTGCTCGCCGACCATCCCGTGACCGATGAGGCCGCGCGTAACAAGCCAGGCGTCGGTTGTGCTGCCAGCACTCGACTCCGTCCCGGGCACCGGCAGCGTATCCGTGCGGACGATAGCAGGCCATAGAACTAAAAGCACCGCTAACACGGTCAGCGAAGGAACCAGAATCCTGATTCGGAACGATGAAGCCGGGATTTCCTTTTTGACCGTCAAATTCCCAACTCGTTCGATAGCTCGAGCGGCTTTCCTGTGCAAGGTTTTAGCCGACTTTGTTCCGCAGTGTTCTCAAGTAGTTGCGGAAGTGGCCGGTTTCGCGTCGAGCGGGCCTCCGACGGCTGATGACGCATTTTCCCCATCGATTCTGGCGACACTTCTCCCTGCATCCCCGGCGTCGTCATCGAGATTGGCTCCGCTTTGCGCTCACTTTATCCCGCCGGCGACGGTAGCATCGCAATTCTCCGCAGCATGCCCGCGAAAAGCCGTCGCGTGAGATGGCTCTCGGCCAGCATCAACCAGTAGTAGCGCGCATGTTTGATCAATCGGCCGCCGGTCTTGACCAACCGCTGCTGCAAGCTGGTCAGCGACCAGGTAGCGACCCACGTCGGCAGCGCCAGCCGCCGCCACAAGTTCCCCAGGTTATAGGCGATGACGCTCAACCACAGCCTCACCTCGTTGGCCCGAAAGCGGTGACAGCTAAGCCGCGTCAGCGCGACCGCCTGCTTGCCTTCCTTGATCCACTGTTCGGCTGTCCCGCGCTTGTTGTAGAAGCGCACCACCGCCCGGTTGTCGAGCGCCAAGTTGGTCACGATAAAGCCGACACGGGGAAACAACTCCCCGCAATGGAACTCGACCTTCGCCACCACCCGCCGGGCTATCGTCCAACTCGCCGCCTGATAGCGAAAACTTTTGAATCGAAACACCGGCTTGTGGCTTGGCCGTCCCACTGGCGGCGTCAACAACTCCCTAATGTTCCGCTGCAGATTGTCGTTCGCCGGAAGGCGAATGACGTACTTCACGTCGCGTTCTTCCAGCGCCTCGTACAATTCCGGCTTGGCAAAGGCCGCGTCACCACGGAAGACCACCTCCTTGCCCCGCTTCTGCTGCCGCTCGATCTCGGGCAGCAGCAGTTCCTCCCAACTATCGGCGCTGTGGACGTTGCCGGGCCGGAGCTTCGCGGCCAAACAGTCGCCTCCGCGGTTGAACAGCAGAAGCGGATGATAACAGGTGGACTCAAAGTGTCCGTTATAGGAGCTCTGCTCCTGCTCGCCGTAAACCGGACTCTCGGTGCTGTCCATGTCCAGCACCACCCGGCGCGGTGAATCGATAGCTTCCGCCTTGGCGATCAAGTCCCGGTTGAGCGCGGCCAGCCCTGCGAGGTTGTCCTCTGGGTCAGCACGCCCGTCTCGAATGATTGGAGACGCGAGGTTGAGGCCGCGCCGCGTTCCAGGATTTTCTTGGAGCCGATCAGCCGAAAGGTCGGATCCTGGGACAGCCGCGCGGCGTCGTTCACGTCCGCATAGCCTGCCAGCCGGCTATAGATCGACTGCCGCAGCAGGTCGGCCAGCGGCAATTGGATATTCTTGCCCCGGCGCGAATCGCTCAGGGGTCGTTCTATGAGCACGCTCAAGCCCAGACGCTCATCCAGCTCGCGCACAAGAATCAGACCACCGTCGGAGGTCACCCGGGCGCCTTGGAAATCGACCTTCAACGAGCTATTGAAGGAGAGCTGAAAGGGCCGGTTTTGTGTTTCACCCACAGCCTCTCCACCTCCGCACCGCTCCGACCGCATCCAACCCACGCCCGTCAGCGCGTTTCGCGCATTTTACCAAATTACTAGTTCACTGAGATACTGGAAATCCGGGTTAAGATCTTCTCGCGGCTTACCCGCCAGAGCTGAGGACCCTGAGCAATTCGCTCACAATGTCAAATTACGGCCGAGATGAAGTGATTTTTCGTGAATCCACGCTCACCAACGAGGCTCATGTGTTGATCACGGGAATAGCGCGGATCACCTGTCTGAACGTCGAGAAGCAGCGTGTGACCGTCGCCTTGATCGCGCCGGGCCCAATTCCTTCTCTGCTAACGAGCCGTTTTGATTTCCGGTGCGAAGCGTACAACGAGTGCAGAGTCGGCGCCTTGGATTGGAAAGGATTCAACCGCGTTACCGTGAACGGCTCCGAAACCGTTCTCAGGGAATTTCATCAGAACGATCTTAAGTACTGTTCTCGGTTGCTGCGGCACATTTCGGGTTTGCTCAACCATCTCCATCAACGCATCGCATTGACGATGCTCGATTTGTGTGAGGACTTCGGCACCGAAGATTCACGCGGCGCGTTGCTGCCGGTGTCGTTCAGCCATAAGGAAATCGCAAGCATCGCCGGGGCCTCACGACCGAGGGTCACCGAGCACCTCGCTCAGATGGAGCGCGACCACTTGCTGCTTCGACAGGGGCGGCGGTTCATCGTTGACACCGCCAAGCTTTCGGCTTCGTTAGCCTCCGATTCGTTAATCCGCACCGAACTTGACCGGACCGAACGTAGAAGAGCCCAAAAACGAGTTGCGGCTGCCTCAAGTGGAGTGCGTTCCGCCCCTTGGTCGAAAGAATCAAATGGCAGGAATGAGGCCCGGCCCGGGCTCTCGTAGTGGAGTACTTCGCTATGCGTCCGCTATACATCATGTTTGCCGCCGTGACGATCCTGATCGCAGGATGCTCCACGAATAGTGCTTCTAAATACCAGACCCGGCCTTTCTTCCTTTCCGAGGAGGATTTGGCGACCCACGGACGTAAGAGCGGTTTCGACCGATTGATAGAAACCGATCCGGGTCTGACCGACTACGTGGTCGCGACCGATTACCAGGAACAGCCCCCGCGACGAATCGCGGTACTGCCCTTTGTTGATCATGGCAACGGAGAGTATATCGTCGACAAAATCCCGCTCAGCTTTCACAAGAGCGAGAGAGAACTTGACCGTTGGGCTTGGACTCATGCCAACCGGGTTCGACGCTCCGTGAGCGGCGAAATCGGCGGACGCGAGTTCGAGATCGTCCCATTGGTCGCAGTCGACGCCGTCCTTGCTGACCGGGGAATCGATAACTGGAACAAGCTCATGTCGGTGAAGCCCGAAGAGCTTGGGCGGTGGTTGGGTGCGGATGCAATCGTTTACGGGGAGATACTGGATTACGACGCCTATTGGGCCGCTCTGATTTCAGCCTGGCGCGTCAGTGCGCGGATCAGAATAATTTCAACCCGTGACGGCCACCAAATCTTTAGCGGCGCAAGTCATCGCTACTCTGTCGATCTGTCTCCGGCGTTCGATCCCATCGATATTGGCATCAACTCGGTACTGACGCTGATTAGTCTGCGCGATCTCAGGCTTGCCCGCACCGAATACGAAGTGGGTCGTGAGATCGTCATGCGGCTTCCGACCGCACGGCTCAATGTTTCTGCGTTACAAAGCGCTGCCATCGAGAAAGAACGGAGTCTCGACGAGGAGAGCGAGGCGCCGACTACCCCGCAACAGACGGTGCAATTGGATACGGAAGCTCGCAGCTCGCATTAACACCTTGCAACACTAACGGACCCAAATCCCGTTTTGGGGGCGGACCGTCGCACGACATTGTGCATCTCAGGCGCGACGGCCGATTTCCGAGGAGCGCCTGCTGGACCGTCGGGAAGAGCCTGCGTTCTTCCTCGTCGATGGCGTGTCCGAATAGCCGCGAGGCCGTCAATGCCTTGGTTAACCCTTGAACTCTTGTGTCTGCAGAAATGATTGGAGGACCCGGCCGAATTGCTCGCGCGCAAGCGGCTTGGAGGCATAGTAGTGGGCGCCAATGGTGCGCGCCCGTTTCTCGTTGACCTCGCTGTGGTTACCAGCGACGTGTAGCAGGGAGTGTCCTGGGAAATGCCTGCGAATCTGCACGAGGAATCGGCTTCGGTCGCTTTGCTGGACGGCTTGATCGTCGAGTACCACGAGTCGCACATTTGGCTGTGGCAAAAATCTTGCGACTCATGTATCCGTCGGCACCATCGCGAACCATCTTCCAAGGAGGCTTGACAATGCCAAGTACGAGTCCCACCAACGCCTCGTCGTCAGAGAGCAGGAGCAAAGTTAACGGCAGTTGCATTCCCGTTATGTTCTCTAGATAACATTTCGTTTTGCTCGGTGCCGCGCTCGAGAGTACAGTGCAGACCTCCAGCAGCAAACGTGCCAAGGGCATTCTGACGTGGCAAATAACGGTAGCGCGAAGAGAGACTATCCTTATGCCTCAAGCCGAACCATCAGAGCCAGGTGGCAAAAGGACATCGAACCACGACCATGAGGCGGCCCACGAGCCACACGAAAAGCCGGTGAGTTGGACCCAACCTCCGCGACATTACCACCTGCTATGGGATGAGGAGCTGGACGCGCTTCAGCCGATTCTCAAGCGGGTGTCGGAGCGTCTGGGTGAGGTCGTGGCGCATTGGTACCAGCTCTATGTCCCGCATTTCGGCGATACGCGCAGTTTGTCGGAACGGGAGTGTCGCGATCTCTTCTACAATGCGCTTTCGCGCAACACCAAGGATCTGCTCGATAAAGACATGGATCTCTATGCGGTCGATACGATCCGTACCGGCGAGCTCTTGTGCGAACGAAACGTGCCGTTTGCAGAAGTTGTGGCGTCACTACATCTGTATGAGGAATGTGCGTACACGGTTTTCCCCAAGAATCCGTCCCAGCCACTGGAGATCTGCACGGCTTTCGACAAACTCAGCCATGTACGGATGATCCTGCTCGCGGATGCCTACTTTCGCTCGGCGTCGGCAACTGCCGGCGCGCGCATTCAGGCGCTCGAGCGGCAAACCTCGTTAGTGGCGAGAGAGCAGCGGTCCATCTTTCACGGCTTGGTTGGCGCCAGCGCCTCGATGCGTCGGCTATACGATCGCTTTGAATCTGCGGGAGGGACGCGCGGAACGATCCTGATCGTCGGCGAAAGCGGCACCGGCAAAGAACTGGTGGCGCGTGCGATTCATGAGTGTGGCAACGCGCCAGCAGCGCCGTTCGTTGCGCTCAATTGTGCGGCCATTCCGAAGAAACTGATCGAGAGCGAGCTGTTTGGGTAAAAGAAGGGCGCGTTCAGCGGCGCGAATGCCGAGCACCTTGGACTCTTCCGGGCCGCCGAAGGCGGCACCCTGTTTCTCGACGAAGTTACCGAGATGGCGCCCGAGACCCAGAGCAAGCTGCTGCGCGCGGTCCAGGAAGGGTGCGTTCGCGCGGTCGGCTCGACACGGGAGATACCGGTAGATGTGCGCTTGGTAGCCTCGACCCAACCGAGACCCGGAAGAGGCCATCCGCAGCGGCAATCTGCGCCAGGATCTCTATTATCGCCTGCAGGCCGGTGTCCTCAACGTGCCGCCGCTGCGCGAACGCGCCGATGATATCCCATTGTTGGTCGAACATTTTATCGCGCTCTTCAACGACAGGCTCCAACCGCGCATTTCCGTGCAGGGCATCGAGGAAAATGCGATTGCGGCGATGACAGAATACTCCTGGCCGGGGAATGTTCGCGAACTATCCAACTCTCTTGAAGGTGCATTTACTTTCGGCCGTTCGCCGATGATTCGGCTACATGATCTGCCGGGCGGTGTCGCTGGAAGTCGTCCTAACAGACCTTTGCAGAATTCGAACGAGGTCTCGCAGGAAGCTGCGCCGGCCCTGCCTATAGGTTCTTTCGCTGAAGCCGAGCGCGAATTGATCGCTCGCGCGCTCAAGAGTACCGACGGCAACAAGGTCGCCGCCGCAGCTTTGCTGCGAATCTCCCGCAAGATGCTTTACGCGAAGATTGAAAAGTACGGAATCTAGGGCGTCATCCTCGGTGCAGAGGAAGAAGTCAGAGCGGAGCAACACAAGGCGGCGGGGCGGGGAGCCGCACGCCCGACCAACCGCCGATGCGTTAGTGCTAAACCCGTTTGGTTCTTTGTAGCACAATTTGGTGGGCGTCTCAGCCTGACTCTCGCGGCTGGGAGTTCCAAGCCACGGGTATATTTGTCGGCAACTTTCCGTTCCCAATTCAGCCATTGACTTTCAGTCGTTGCGTCTCCGCCTCCCATAGCCGCTCTCCCGTTTTGTGTGTCGTAGCCAGTGCCTCTTCTAGGAGGCGGAGAGCATTTTCGATTTCTCCTGCCTTGCCGTAGGCTTCTGCTAGAAGGGTGATCCGG
>JAIQFL010000044.1 GCA_020073365.1 Terriglobia bacterium
GGCAGGTTGATCCCCATGGCCTGCGAAATCTCGCCCAGCCGCGCGTGCAGCGTGCGCGCCGCATTGGTCGCGATGTCCGCCGAGCCGGGCCTGGTAAAGGTTTCGCAATCGAAACACACCACCGCTGCGCGCGGCGCCTGCTCGCCTTTGCCCACTACCGAGGCTCGGGGCTGGAGCCTTTTTACCAGGCGGCTCCACTTGCCGGGGTCGCCCAACATCGGGCCGCCCGCCTCCGCGAAAACCGCGCGCCGCGAAAACCACAAGTTCGCCGTGCGCGTGGGCGCCACATTGCCGGCCTGGTAGACCTGGCCGGCCAGCAATTCCGGTTCGAGGCCCGAATGCAGCATGACGGTGGTCTTGGTGGTCCCGGGCTCCCCCATGATCAGGTAGACCGGCAGGTTGGCCACCTTGGCCCCCTGCTCCAACTTGGCTGCCGACAGCTTTCCTTCCGCTTCGTGGATCAGCACGGAAATATCGTCGCCGCCCGGGGCCACCACCTCGCCCCCGGCGGCCGCCGCCTGCTTCTCTTTTTTCTTTTTCTGAAAGTAGATCACCGTCAGGACAATCAGCGCCACCACAATGACGCCCATGACGATATAGAGAACCAGCATAAGCTCGACTCCTTAACTCCTGATCTGCGGGGCCAGGTCGCGAACGTCCGAGACTCCCGAACTTAGGCCGATCTTGTAGACCACAAAAAGCACCACCATCAATACGGCACAAACCGCCGCGATGATCCCCAGCCTCCTGACCCACGGATCCACCCGGCCGCGAATGACATCGGGCGGCAGCATCCAGTTCGGCGAAAGTGGGCCGAAGGGCCCGCGAATGCGATGGATCTTGTCCGCGGTCAGCCTCATGATCTGGCTCAATTCTCCGCGGTTCCCGGCCCTGTACTTGCCTTGGAAGCCCAGCAGGAGGGCCAGGTAATACACTTCCAGCAGATCCGCCAGGTCGTGCGAATCGCTCCGTCCCACCAGTTGCTGCAGGTTCTGGAAGAAGACTTCGCCCGCGATGTGCACGCTGAACAGCTCTTCCTGCAGCGGCTTCCGCAGCCAGTCGGCGAAGATCGGGTTCTGCGAGTTCAGCACCGACTCGTCGAGGAAAGCCACCGCCGCGAAGGTGGCGAACTTGGCGTCGTCGGCATTGTAGCCGGCCGCCAGCGCCTGGTTGGTGGCTGTCTTGAGAGCCTCCCGGGTGTGATGGCGAAACGCATTCGCATCGCTGATGGACTGCGTGTTGGCGCGCAGCCGCTCGATAGCGGTGATGGCCTCCTGGTAGATGAGCGCCAGGTTGTCGGGCCTGCGGATGTTGGTTGAAGCTGTCATGACGGGTTTTCCAGCACTACAAAGATCTCGACTTCCGCTTTCGGAAACTCACCAGGAACATAAACGCCCACTTGCCTCTCCTTGACCATGTGGTCCCAGCACGGACCGGTTCTGCTGATGCCGAAGTATTCCGTCTCTACCCGCCTCGAGATGGCCGGCGGGGGAATCGGCAGGTGTGTCAGCGGCAGGCCCGGCAGTGCCCGCTTGACCAGTTCGCGCACGAATGGCGGCGTGCAGATTTTGATCAGTTGCGGGGTTCTCGCCATCAGCTCCGCTTCGCCCATCTCCGCGTGGATGGCAAACACCCATCGCGACCGCCCCAGGCAACGCGTGTCGGTGATCTCGCCCTCGTAGTAGTAATTGCCCGCGGGCGTGAGCGGAATCGACAGGCAATTCGTGGGTACGACGGTTTCCAGGTGCAGTCGAATATGCCGTTCCAGCTCTTCGAAGGTTTCGGTAAGCCGCAGATGATCGTACAAGGGCAGGGTGCGCGGGTGCGAATCGAGGACAAAAGTGCATAGCGCTCCGGCCAGCCGCGAGAGTTCTACAAACAGCTCTTCGGGATGGCCGTGCTTGGCGATGAGCTGGTGCCGCAACGGCGGCAGCGCCGAATTCACCGCGTGCAGCAGCCAGAAGTTGGCAATCTCACGGGTGGCGAACTCGGTTCCGATTTGCGACCCGCGGCCGGACCCCCGGCTGATGGTAGCGGCCTTCTCGTCCAGGATCTCGATGAGGCGCTGCACCATTATCATGAGGCTCTTGCTGGCGCTGATCTGCAGGACCGGCGGCACGAAACCCTGGTAGTAGGCGAAATGCCCCGAGTGGTCCCGCACCACGCGGGCGATCGGCACGGTCAGGAGATCCCTCGCCGGTTCGGTGTCCATGAGGAGCCGCAGGTTCTTGCGGCCGAGCCGGACCGGCCGCTCGTCGCCCCCGTTGTTTTCATCCGAGAGAACACGCGATTCCGCCACGTAGCGCGCCTCCGCCCCGTCCTCGTCCAGCGCACAGTTGTAACCGTTCGGCTTGCGCGGTGGAATGGCCAGCATCACGGTGACGAAATCGCGCGTGGGCGGAAACAGGTCGGCCACGGCGCGCGGTTCGGGCAGAGCGTCCGATTCCGGCATGTTGAATGGCAAACCGTCCGGGAGGATGCCGCGCGCGTGCACCAGCGAAACGGTACCATTGTGGAGGGCCTCGGCGTCCAGTTCCACGCCGACGAGCCCGAATGAGGAGAACCAGAGGGAGCCGGTGGCAAACTGGATGGAGTCTTCGAAGTAGCGGCTCTGCGCCTGGAAATGGTGCGGTCCCAGGTACATCCCCTCCGACCAGACGACCCTTGAAAGTAGCCGCATAAGGTTATCGCGATTCAATGTAACATTAACTTTCGGGTTTAGGAAACTACCCCCTGGTACCGTGCGTAAAATATTCCCGATTCCTTGGGCGGAAGCCACGTGCGATGATGGGACAAGCGGGGCGAAGGCATGGACTTCTTTCAGAAATATGAAGTGTTCGATCCGCTTCCTGGGCCAGGTACCAGGAGCTTTCGCGGCCGGCAAGTCTCGACCGCCCGGGATGTCACGGTGCACGTTCTGGCCGGCGGGCGCACGCCGGAGAATGAACAGTTGCTGGCCCGTCTGCGGACGATCCCTCCACAATCGTTCTCCAGGCTGATCGAGGTGGGCGAGCACGAAAGCACACCCTACGTGGTGACCATGGCTCCCCCCTATCAGCACTTGGCCGAGTGGTTGGACGAGCAGGAGGCTGCGGCCGCTCAGAATGTGCAAAAGCTCACACATGGCGCACGGCGGCCGCCGAATGCGCCCTCCGGATCGGCGGCCCTGGATCCCTTCGCAGCGCCGGCGCGCGGCCCTGCGCCGCCACCCGCGGCTGCGCCCCCGCCCGCGGCTGGATCGACTGGCCCGGAGCCTGGCGAGTTCACCCGCATGTTCCAGGCTGCGAATCCGCCCGCGCCGGACCCGAGGCTGACGGGCGGGGCTTCAGCGGGGTTCAGGACGCCGCCCGTTCCGCCACCCAAGTCCTCGCCTTCGCCCAGTGCCCCGCCTGCATCGGAGCCCGGCGAGTTCACCCGCATGTTCCAAGCCTCGGGGCCCGCGGCGCAAGATCCCGGGAGGACGCATCCGGGCGGGGGAACCGCCTCGTTCAGTGCTCCGCCCGCCGTTCCGCCCAACGCTCCGCCCGCCGCCCCGGTTGCATACGCGCCTGGCGAGTTCACCCGTTTGTTCGAAGCCGCGGGGCCTGCGGCGCAAGAGCCAGCCAGACCGCAGCCGGGAGGCGGCACCGCGTCGTTCGGTGGTCCGCCGGCCAGGCCCGCCGTTCCGCCCAGCGCTACGTACAGTACCCCGGCAGCAGCCCCCAGCGGACCGGCCGCGTCTCCGCCCGGCGAATTCACGCAGCTTTTTCAAACCGGAACAAGATCCCCGGCCGAGCAACCCGCGAATCCCCAGCCACCACGTGGGAGCAGCGGAACATTCAATGCGCCGCCAGCCAGGCCCGCCGTTCCGCCCAGCGCTCCGTACGGTACCTCACCCGCAGCCCCACCCAGCGCACCTGCCGCGTCTCACCCTGGCGAATTTACCCAGCTTTTTCAAACCGGACCACGACCAGCGGAGCAACCCGCGATGCCCCAGCCACCACGTGGGAGCAGCGGGACGTTCAATGCTCCGCCGTCGAAGCCCGCCGTTCCGCCTGGCGCTCCGTACGGTACCCCGGCCGCAGCCCCACCCGGCACCCCGGCCGCAGCTCCGCCGGGCCGATTCACCCAGCCCTTTCAAACGGGGCCACGACCGACGGAGCCCGCGAAATCCCAGCCGTCCGGGGCCAGCGGTATGTTCGATACACCGCCTACGAAGCCCAACATGCCGTCGGGCATCCCGGCCGCAGCCCCGCCCGGCGAATTCACTCAGCTTTTTCAAACCGGAACAAGAGGCCCAGCGGAGCAACCTGCGAGATCCCAGCCGCTCGGAGGGGCCAGCGGTGCGTTCAGTGCTCCTCCGGTGACGCCCGCAGCCCCGTCCAGCACTCCGGCCGCATCCCAGGGTAGCGAGTTCTCAAGCCTGTTCCCGGGCTCGCCGAGATCCCCGTTGCCGGAACCGTACCAGCCACCAGCGCCACCACGTTCCGCGGAGCCGGGAGAATTTACGCGTGTGTTCAATTCGCCCCTGCCGGATCGCCCGGCGGCACAGGGAGATTGGCCTCAGGAGCGGCCCAAGGCGCCGGACAATCGCATGTTCCCCACACCCTCGCTGGCACCCTCCCGACCCGAAGAGGCGCCTCAGGGCGGCTAGTTCACGCGCTTCTTCAAAGCCCCCCCACCAGGGATGCCAGGGACACCGGGGACACCGCAAATGCCCTCTGGATCGGGTTTCCCTCCGAGTCCGATGGGCCCCACGCCGCAGCAACCGGCGCCTCATACGCCCAAGTCTTCGCAGCCGGGCGAATTCACTCGCATGTTCGGGAAGCCCGGTCAGGATCCGGGCGCTGCGCCCCCTCCGGCGCCCAGGGGGAGTGCTCCCAGTGGCGCCACGGGAGCGTTTTCCCAGCCCGCCGTGCAACCGCCCTCGCCGCCGGCAGGGGCGCCCTATGGGTCCGGGCCCGCTGCCCCGTCCGGCATGCCTGCTGCTCCTCCGCCGGCAGCCCCACCTGCCCCGCCGCAGGGACCGAGTGAGTACACCATGCTGATCGGCAGGCCGCCGGCCGGGCCTGGCGCAGCCCCGGGGGGAGCGCCAGCCGCACCCCCAGCCCAGCAATCCGGCGGCGGCGGTGGCGGCGGCATACCCATCAACGTGCACGTGCAGTCGCCCCAGATGCCGTATATACAGGCACCGATGGCGCCGCAACTGCCCTATGTGCCGCAGCCAAATGTCCAGCTCCCCGGAGGGGGCTACGTACAGGGACCGCACATTCCCCAGCCGCAAATTCAGCAGCCGCGCATTCCGCAAATCCCCCAACCAACCATTCCGCAGGCTACGATAACGGCCAAGGGACCGTCGAATAGCACGCTGTTGTATATCATCATCGGCCTGGCCTGCTTGCTGCTCGGAGTGGCTCTCGCGGTTTTACTGAAGAGGTGACACGGACACGGCACGTGCGTACCGCATGCATGTCTGTGTGGTCCCTTCGTCCTTCGCGCAAGACGCCGATGCCCAGCCCCTTGACGCCGAGCGCCTGCATCAGCCGGCATAAGCGTCAAATGCCGTAGAATTGGCAGGAGATGTCTCCATCTATGCAAGACCTCTTGATCGCCATCGCGGCATTCGCGGTTGTGGTGATCCTGCTTCTGTCCATCTACAGCATCGGTCCGACGCAGATCGGAATGGTGCGGAAACGGTTCGGGGCAAAACTGCCTGGCGACAATCCTCTGGCCTTTCACGGGGAGGCCGGATACCAGGCGGAAATGCTCATGCCGGGCCTCCGCTTCAAGCTGTGCCTGGTCTATGCGGTCACCAAGCATCCCTGGGTACAGGTGCCTGCGGGGCAGATCGGCGTGGTGATCGCGCAGGTCGGCCAGTCCTGTCCCATTGGCGCAAAGTCGGCGGTGTATAAGCCGGAATTCGGCAATTTCAGCGACCTCCAGGTCTTCGTGGAACAAGGCGGCCAGAAGGGCGTGCAGCGGCCGGTATTGCCGCCGGGAACGCTGGCGCCGATCCACCCGGTGGCGTTCCTGGTGATCACCAAGCCCGAAGTCTTCGGCGTGCCGGTCGCGTCCGATCTGAGCACGCTGGCGCACAGCAAGGGCCGTTTGACTTACACGGCTTTCGGCCTGGAAGAGAAGCAGCTCGAGGTTACGCGGATTTCGCCGCGTCCCACCGAGGGCGGCAAAGTAGTCGACATGATCGGCATCATCACGGCCCTGGATGGCCAGCCCTTGCCGGCCGGAGACATTGCCAGCCGCCTGGGTGGCTTCGCCGATGTGGAATCGCTGGAGACCGCCAGCGGGGGAGAGCCGACCACCGACGCCCGGCTAATCGAAACCATCCTGGGCAACCAGAACGACCGGCACAGCGCCTACCAGGACTTCCAGAAGTTTTTGGATCTGGGCGGACGGATCGGGCTGCAGCACGATCCGCTGCTGTACGGCGCCTACAACCTCAACCCCTTCCTGCTGCGGGTGGAAGAGGTCCCCATGCTGGTGGTGGAACAGGGACAGGTGGCGGTCATGAAGGCCTACGCCGGTTTGCCGACCCAGGACACTTCCGGCGTGGAGTTTAAGTTCGGGAGCCTGGTGCGCCCCGGCCATCGCGGCATCTGGCAGGAGCCGCTGCGCACCGGGAAGTACCCCATCAATCCGCGCTGCTATCAGGCCGTGATCGTGCCTACCTTCATCATCACGCTCAACTGGGCCGACGTGGTTTCGCAGGCCCACAACCTGGATGCGCAGCTCAAGCAGATCGAGGCCAAGAGCAGCGAAGGCTTCGCTTTTGCGATCGATCTGCAGGTGCAGATTCACATTCCGGACACGCAGGCGCCGTACGTCATCTCCATGGTGGGCAGCGTGCCGAACCTGGTGAATGAGGTGCTGCAGGCGGCCGTGGGGAACCACTTCCGCAACAAATTGCAGAGCATGCCCGCGGTGCGCTTCATCGCCAGCCGCGAGGTGGTGCAGCAGGGCGCATTCGAGTACGTGAAGGAAGAGCTCGCCAAGTACCGTGTGGAGACGCGCGGCGTGTACATCCAGGCAGTGGTGCTGCCGCAGCAACTGGTGGAGGTTTTGACCCAGAGGGAAATCGCCAACCAGGAAGTGGAGACCTACAAGATGCAGAAGTCCGCCCAGGACCAGCGCACGGAGACCGAGAAAGCCAAGGGCACGGCGGACATGCAGGCCGACCTGGCAAAATCGCAGGTAGGCGTGGACATTCAGAATAACCGGACCGCGGCCCGCAAGATGGAAGCGCAGGGCGAGGCGGCCTTCATCGAGCAGACCGGCGCCGCGCAAGGCGCGCAGGTCCGATCGGTGGGTCTGGCGCGGGCCGAGGCCTACGCCCGCCAGGTGGCGGCTTTAGGGGCCAGCGCCACGGCGCTGGTGAACGCGGTAGAGGCGCTCTCGAAAAGCAGTGTCCCGTTTGTTCCCAACACCCTGGTGATGGGCGGCGGAGAAGGCTCCAGCACGCTGACGGGGCTCATGGCGTTGTTGATGCGCCAGGTGGACGCCGGTTTGAAGAAGCCCTCTGCGGGGCAGGATTCCTGAGGACCGACGCAGGAAACAGCACCGCGCGTAAAGTGAACCATGTTGGGGTTAAAGCGGGCGCGTTTGGGTGATAGGGGTGAGTGCGCCCGCTGTCGTAACGGGGATTTGAACAGTAAGACGCACGCTCCAAGCGCCGACGTTACATGTCACCTGGATGTTTTTTTCTAGCCCTTTCGAGCTATGCGTCTGAACGGCAAGGCTTTATCAAGGTGACCGTCCTAGTCCGCATTCTTCCCGCGGTGGTATACTGCTTCGCCATGGGAACCAATTCATCTCCGGCTCCCAAAACGCCAACCGGGAAATCCTCGACATCGGGTCGCGAGCCGAAACGAAGCGGAACTCGAAGCGGCTGGTGGATTTGGGTCATCTTTGTCGGCCTCGCGGGGGCGGCCGGGTATCGCTATTATCCTCAGGTCACGCAGGGCGCATCCAAAAGTGAGAAAGGACCCGAAAAGGCACCCGCCAAGCGGGTGGGCCAAACTGTCCCGGTCGTCGCAGCGGTCTCGCGCATCGGCGATCTGCCCATCTACTTCACCGGGTTGGGCTCGGTGTCGGCTTACAACACCGTCACCATCCGCAGCCGCGTCGATGGCGAGCTCATCAATGTAGCGTTTTCAGAAGGGCAACTGGTCCGTCAGGGCGACCTGTTGGCGGAGATCGATCCGCGTCCGTTCGAGGCGCAACTCACCCAGGCCGAGGGGCAGTTGGCCCGCGACACGGCCCAGTTGGAAAACGCCAGACTCGATCTGAAGCGCTACGAACTTCTCTCGTCGCAGGGTGTCATCGCCCGGCAGCAACTGGACACCCAGAACGCCAACGTGCATCAGTACGAGGGCACGATCCAAGCGGACCAGGGGATGATCGCGAACATCAAGCTGCAACTGGTGTACAGCCACATCCACGCGCCCCTCACCGGCCGCATCGGCCTGCGCCTGACGGACCGGGGCAATATCGTGCACGCCAACGATCCGAGCGGCCTCGCCACCATCACGCAGCTACAGCCCATCGCCGTACTCTTCAACCTGGCGCAGGACTTCCTGCCGCAGGTCATGGCCAAGTGGCGTGACGGCCAGACCCTGCCTGTGGAGGCTTGGGACCGCGACCTGAAGAAGAAGCTGGCCACCGGCAAGCTGCTCACCATCGACAACACCATCGATGCGAGCACGGGCACGGCGCGCTTCAAAGCCGAGTTCGCCAATGCGGACAGCTCTTTGTTTCCGAACCAGTTCGTCAACGCGCGGCTGCTGGTGGATACCCGTCGCGGCGTCGCAATCGTCCCCGCGGCGGCGGTACAACGCAGTCCCCTGTCGACATTCGTTTACGTGGTGAAGGACGACCAGACCGTGGAGATGCGGAATATCGTCCCCGGCCCCGTGGAGGGGGACAACTCCTCGGTGGAAAGCGGCCTGAATTCCGGAGAGATCGTGGTGATCGATGGCGTCGACAAGTTGCAGCAGGGCGCCCGCGTGGAGGCGCGAGTGGTGGGCGAACCGTCGCGGGTGAAGGGAGGGCAGAAGACCGGCGAGAGTTCCAAGGCCGGCGAGCCGGCGAGAGATAGATGAGTCCCTCGAGTCCCTTTATCTTACGGCCGGTGGCCACCTCCCTCCTGATGGCCGGAATTCTGCTGGTGGGCTTCGTGGCCTTCCGTCAGTTGCCGGTTTCGGCGCTGCCGCAGGTGGACTACCCGACCATTCAGGTGGTCACCTTCTATCCCGGCGCCAGCCCCAACGTGATGTCGTCCTCGGTCACCGCGCCCCTGGAGCGCCAGTTCGGCCAGGTCCCCGGGTTGAATCAGATGACCTCGGCAAGCTCCCAGGGGGCCTCGGTCATCACGCTGCAATTCGTTCTCGACCTGAATATCGATGTGGCCGAACAGCAGGTGCAGGCGGCCATCAACGCGGCCACCACCTTCCTGCCGCGCGACCTTCCGAACCCGCCCATCTACAGCAAGACGAATCCCGCCGACGCGCCCATCCTAACGCTGGGCCTCACCTCCACCTCCCTCTCGCTGGCCAAGGTGGAGGACCTGGCCGATACACGGCTGGCGCAGAAGATCTCGCAGTTGCCGGGAGTGGGGCTGGTCAGCATCAGCGGCGGCCAGAAGCCCGCGGTGCGCGTACAAGCCAACCCTACGGCGCTATCGGCATACGGGCTCAACCTGGAAGACCTGCGGAGCGCCATCGGGACGGCCAGCGTGAACCAGGCCAAAGGCAGCTTCGATGGCGCGCGCCAGAGTTACACCATCGGCGCCAACGACCAACTGCTGAGCAGCGCCGAGTACAAGCCGCTGGTGGTGGCGTACCGCAATGGCGCGCCGGTGCTGTTGTCCGACGTCGCCAACGTGATCGACGACGCGGAAAACGTCAAGCAGGCTGCCTGGATGAACGACGTGCCGGCGGTGATCCTCAACATCCAGCGGCAGCCGGGAGCGAACATCATCGAAGTGGTGGACCGGGTCAAGAAACTGCTCCCGGTGCTGCGAAGCTCGCTGCCATCCTCCGTGGATATCGCTATCCTGACCGACCGCACCACCACCATCCGCGCTTCCGTGCACGACGTCGAGTTCGAGTTGATGCTCACCGTCGGGCTGGTGGTGATGGTGATCTTTCTGTTCCTGCGCAACGTGGCAGCCACCATCATTCCGAGCGTCGCCGTGCCCATGTCGCTGATCGGCACGTTCGGCGTGATGTACCTGCTGGGATACAGCCTCAACAACCTCACCCTCATGGCGCTCACCATCTCCACGGGATTCGTGGTGGACGACGCCATCGTCATGATCGAGAACATCATGCGGTACATCGAGGATGGGGTGCCCCCGCTCCAGGCGGCGCTCCGGGGCGCGGCACAGATCGGATTCACCATTCTCTCGCTGACCGTATCCCTGATCGCGGTGCTGATTCCGCTGCTCTTCATGAGCGATATCGTGGGCCGCCTGTTCCGCGAATTCGCGGTGACCCTCAGTGTCACGATTCTGGTTTCGGCCTTCGTATCGCTGACGCTCACGCCCATGATGTGCTCGCGCCTGCTGCATCATCGTCCCGCCAGCCAACAGGGGAGGCTGTATCGCGCTTCCGAACGCGTCTTCGAGGCCATCATCCGGTTTTACGGCAGGACCCTGACGGTGGTCCTGCGCCACCGTTTCGCGACCATCGTAGTGGCCCTGGGCACACTGGGGATGACCGGCTATCTCTACCTGACGATTCCCAAAGGTTTTTTCCCGGTGCAGGACACCGGCGTGATCCTCGGCATTTCCGAGGCGCCGCAGACCGTGTCTTTCCGGGCCATGGCGGAGCGGCAACAGGCGCTGGCCAAGGTCATTCTGCGCGACCCCGCGGTGGAGAGCCTGTCTTCGTTTATTGGGATTGACGGCACCAACACCACCCTCAATAGCGGGCGCATCCAGATCAACCTGAAGCCGCTCGAAGAGCGCCAGACCGGCGCCCTCGATATCATCCGCCGCCTGCAGCCGCAACTGGCCCAGGTGGAGGGCATCACCCTGTACATGCAGCCGATCCAGGACCTGACCGTGGAAGACCGCGTGAGCCGGACGCAGTATCAATACAGCCTGGAAGACCCGGACCCGAAAGAGCTCGGCGACTGGGCGACGCGCCTGGTGGAGAAGCTGCAGACGTCGAAGCGGCTTCGCGACCTCGCCAGCGACCAGCAGAACACGGGGATCGAGACGCGCCTGTCGATCGACCGCAATACCGCGTCGCGGCTCGGCATCACGCCGCAGATGATCGACGACACGCTCTACGACGCCTTCGGCCAGCGCCAGGTGGCCATCATGTTCACGCAACTGAACCAGTATCGCGTGGTGCTGGAGATCAAGCCGGACTTTCAGTTCGGGCCGCAGGACCTCGGCAAGATTTTCATCCGCTCGGCGGGAGGCGGGCAGGTGCCCCTGGCCGGCTTCACGCGGTACGGACAATTGACGGTCCCGGTGGTGGTCAATCACCAGGGACAGTTTCCGGTGACCACGGTTTCGTTCAACCTGGCTCCCGACGTGTCGCTGGGCGACGCCGTAAGAGAGATCGATGTAGCCAAGCAGGATCTGGGAGTGCCGCCCAGCGTCCAGACCGATTTCCAGGGCACGGCCAAAGCCTTTATCACGTCGCTGGCCAACGAGCCGATTCTGATTCTGGCGGCGGTGGTGACGGTGTATATCGTGCTGGGCGTGCTCTACGAAAGCTACATTCACCCGATCACGATTCTCTCCACGCTGCCGTCGGCCGCCGTGGGCGCGCTGCTGGCCCTGATGGTGTGCAAGATGGAGTTGAGCGTGATCGGCCTGATCGGGATCGTGCTGCTGATCGGCATCGTGGAGAAGAATGCCATCATGATGATCGATTTCGCGCTGGAGAAGGAACGCAAGGACGGGGAGCCGCCGCTGGAAGCGATTTTCCAGGCCTGTATGCTGCGCTTCCGTCCCATCATCATGACCACCATGGCGGCCATGTTGGGCGGCGTCCCGCTGGCCCTCGGCTCGGGTACGGGCCAGGAGCTGCGGCGCCCGCTGGGCGTGACGATTGTAGGCGGATTGATTTTCAGTCAGTTGCTGACGTTGTATACTACACCGGTGATCTACCTGGGGTTCGCGAGTTTGGCGCGGCGGTTCCGGAGGAGGTCCCAGGAGGCGGAGTTGGAGCATCAGGTGGTAGGGCAGGCGTAAAGACGAGGACCGCATGAATATGTAGTTGCCTCGCCGCGCGCGGTGGCCTACACTGCAAATCCTGTCGCAGCCGATTCGCGTGGCGCTCGTCGAAGACCAGGCCCTCACTCGCGAGGGGCTCAGCCTGCTAATTGCCGGCTCGCCGGGATTCGAGATCTCTGGTCAGTACGGTTCCATGGAGGAGGCCCTTCCGGGAATCCGGCAGACCAAGCCCGACGTCCTGCTCTCGGATATCGGGCTTCCCGGCATGACGGGCATCGAGGGCGTGCGGCAGATCCATAAGGAAATGCCGGAACTGCCCATCCTGATGTTGACGGTTCACGGCGACAGCGACTCGGTCTTCGACGCGGTATGCGCGGGCGCCTGCGGGTACCTCCTCAAGGAAACTCCGCCGGCGAAGCTGCTGGAAGCCATTCGGGAATTGCACGCAGGCGGCGCTCCCATGTCGCCCGAGATCGGCACGCAAGGTGGTGCTGATGTTTCAGAAAGTGGCGCCGCCCAAGCGGTAAGAGCAGCAGCTTACCAGTCCGGCAGGTGGAGATTCTACGGATGCTGGCGGAGGGCCACAGCTACAAGACTTGCGCCGATGCGTTGGCGGTCAGCGTCGATACCGTGCGCTTCCACGTTCGCAAGATCTATGAGCGCCTTCACGTTCACTCACGCTCGGAAGCGGTGTGGAAGGCGCTGCACGAAGGGATACTGAAGGGCCGGCAGTAGGTCCAGCTCAATTTTTCCGCCCCGCCCGACATTGAAACAGCGATCTCCTTCGATTTGCTGACCAGAAATATCCGGTACTGCCATTCTTGACCGCTGACCAGCGTTCCGCCATGATGGGGTGTGGCTCTCATACTGGACAAATCGCCATGCCATGCGGTCAGCATAGCACAAAACAAGAACATATGGATATGGTTTATTGAAACGCTATACTAGTCTAGCGCCCTGATTGCTCACAACGGGGGTTGAGTGCGGAGCTCAAGGCAGGCACGGGCCGCGCTGGGACTTTGCCCTGGCGGTAGTTTTCTAGAGAGTTGGCGGTTTCTTGTAGGGCTCGAACATGGCGGTGGCGATTTCGGCGCTGCTCGGCCAATGACCGCGCTTCCGTCCGGCATGGGTTTGATAGTCTTCCAGGCGGTCGGGATCCGGCTGAACAACGTGTCCGTCCTTTAAGAACAAGAGCCCTACCTTATCCGTGGGCATCCGCGTAACGAAGGCTTCGGATTCGCTGAGGACCTCCCGCAAGCGCATCATCGTCGCGGCAGGATCAAGCGGCGGGTCGCTTGCGATACGCCGGAAATCCGCGTCCGTGTAACGGGCCATGCGGCGAATTTCGTTGATGATGCCCTCCGGCGTAAAGCCCAGGGTTTTGCCGGCCGAAGCCCACACCACGGCGCCAAGCGGCAAAATCCGCTCATGAATCGTCAACAAATCCACCACGTCACGCGGCTCTCGGCGTCCATACGCGGCGGCGACTTTGTTCGTGGCCAGGTCAACCGGATGCAAGACATAGCCGAAAGTCTCATCCCGCATCGTCGGGAAAAAACGAAAGTCGCTGTCGGCAACCCATTCCAGCCTGGTTGTCTCACCGCCCCGCGCGACCAAGAGCCCATAGATGGCCGGCTCGCGCCTGATCCAGTCGAGCGCGTAGCCACTCTCCTGAAGCAACGCGCTATCCCCCTCCGCGGCCCGCGCCACACGCTCCTCGCGGTCATGGAAAACATCAATGTCGCCGGAGTAGCGCGGGGTGTCCCGATTCAGCGGTGTACTGCCGGCCACATAGCTCTCCGGGTCGCGGTGCGAAGCCAGAAGCCGAAGAATATCGGTTTGGATTTTAGATAGTGGCACGGCACGCCTGCTCGATCTGTTCCGCCAACCGCCGCGCCTGCAAGTTGCCCTCAACGCGCAAACTGCGCGTGATCGCCAGGGCATCGGCAGGCGTCGGATCGGACACGGGTTTGCTACTCCACAACGCGGACGCCCCGAATTCTTCGAAGGCTCGACGGTAGAGACTGACGAACTCTGGCGGTTGTGCGGGGGCATCGATCATGGCGCCTCGTTTTGGGACAGTCGGCCGAAGTCTCCTCCATGTTAACCGTTCTGTCACGATGGGTCACCGAGGCGCGCTCAGACGAACTTCGTCATCAGATACCGGTCGGGGAGCTCGAAGCCACTCCGCCGGTAGAGTTCCAGTGCCCGCAGATTCTCCCGGCCCACCTCCAGCCGAAGGGCCTTCAACCCGCGCGACCGGCACTGCTCCTCCGCGAACCCGAGGGCCTGCGCTCCGATGCCCTGACTCCGCCACTGCTCCTCCACGAACAACTCATCCAGCAGGGCGTAACGGCCATGAAACTCCAGACTGTACCCGATGGTGAGAACCAGGTAGCCGACGGTGGTGCCGTCCACCTGAATGAGCCAGACACCCCCGGAATCGGAGGCGGCGAGCAAACCGTGGGTGGCCTTCCGCGCGCGATCTTCGTCCCAGGCGATGGGGTCATGCTGGTATAGCTGCGCCATGAGGACCAGCACCCCATCGATGCCCGCGGCCGTCAAGGGATGAAACGTCGCACGCATCCCGGCACCGTTCTAGTCTGCAAACACCGATTCGAGCGTCGTCCACAGGTTCTGGCGAGTGAGCGAGCCGGCGGAAAAGAGCACGATCCCATCCGGCTTGGCGGCGCGTGCGGCATCGATGGCGCGCTTCAGTTTCTCGGGCGGATAGCCGCCCGACTGGCCCTCCTCCTTGTACAGGTCGGAAGTGAAGATCCCCGCGCAGAGCGGTTTTTCGTGGCGCGTCCACTCCAGTTGACGGGCGGTGATCTCGGTCAGGTGATCCAGATAGGTCTGGAAATCCCCCAGGAAGTGGCTGCGGTAATTCATCGGCATGAAGACGTCGATCCAGGAGGTCCAGTCGGACCACTTCTGGCCCAGGTAGCGTCCGCTTTGGATCGGGTTCTTGAAAACCGCGGCCGACAGTTGGATCCTCGGATTGATCCGCTTCACCCGGTCCCAAGCCTCGCGCACGAACCGCGTGATCTGGTCCACCCGGTAGTCGTAGAAGAAGTAGCGCATGTCGGGCGGGCCACCGGGCAGCGTGCGGCCGTTCAGGATAAGGTCGGCTTTTTCGCGCCGGTCGTATTGCTCCCAGCCGGCGGGCAGCATGTCCGGGGTGGCTTCCCAATTGGCTTCCAGGCGCGGCCGGACGATTTCGACGCGCTGCCGCTCGTTCGGCCCGGTCTCCCAATGGAGCAGCGCATGGCGCGGAATCTGCTTGAGACAGTAGTCGCAGAAGCAGTAGCTGTCGGGCGCGGCGTCACCGCAGTAACGCACGTAGTCGTGATGGATGCCGTCGATGGCGTAACTGGATGCGAGCTCTTCGATCATCGGCAGGAGCCACTGGTCGGTATAGCCGGGGCGCTGCGCGGGGCACATCCAGATGCTGTTGTACTGGCGGTTGAACAGGGGCTCCGTGTTGGTGAGCTTGCCCTCGGGGCTCAGTTGCGCCCACGCGGGGTGTTCGCGGAAGGCTGCGCTATTCTGGCTTTCCGGGAAATCGCACAGCCACAGGTGTACTTCGATGCCCTGGTCGTGGCCTTCGCGCACCAGGTTCGCGACCATGTCGAAATCCCGGTGGCGCGGTGAGATGGCCTGGGGGAAGCGCTTGCTGTGCCAGTACAGGCTGCCGTTGGTCTCCTTGGCATTCATGACCACGGCGTGAATATGGGCGCGCTTCAATTGAGCGACAAAGCTCCGGACGGACTCGACGGTGGTGCCCGCGTCGGATGCGCTGGCCCAGACCGCGTGGGTTTCCCGGCGACGGCCCGCCGGGGTTCTCTCCCCTTGTTGCGCTCTGACCTGTGCCAGACCCAGCGCGCTGGTGACTGCGGAAGCGGCTTCGCGCCGCGTGATTTGCATGGTGGGTCCTCGTTTGCCAGGCTCAAAGCCTGTTTTAGGAGACAGGCGAAAGCGCCTGTCCCACCGCCGCGTTACGGCGTTTTGACTATGGGGATGCGGGTTTCCACGGGAGGTAGAGCCGGGAAATCCGTGTACGGAGCGGTCTGGTACCAGTAGGCGACCGAGAAGAAATTGTCGCCGCGATCGTTGGCGTGGCCGTGCTCCATGGTGTGCTTGAGATAGCGCTCAAAGGTTACCGGGTTGTCGCCGTGCCAACGGTAGCAGCAGTACCGGCCGCCCGTGCGTTCCGCATTGACGATCAGCGGAGCTCCGTACATGGAATGGCCGAAGGGCTGGGCGCCGTCGCGGCCCCCGAAATCCCAACTCCCCAGGAAGTAGTCTTCCGAGCCCGTGCCGGTGATCGCGGGCTTCGTCTCATCGTCGATGAAGATCATTTCGTCTCCCTCGCCCCACCAGCCGTTGGCGTTCTGGAGCACGCCCAGCGTGACGCCCATCAGGTGGCCGCGGCCGCGCGTCTCCATGTACACGTGGTTGAGCTTGCCATCGAGGTTGAGCTTGGGGCCCTGGCTCGGGACCGGAATGCACGGCGCGCTCTGGCGGTACTGCGCGTGGAGGTAGAGCGCGTCGGCGGGCAGGCTCGGGACGGTCATGTAGTCGATATTCGAATAGAACGAGCCGACCTCCTGCTTGCCTTCATTGGTGACCGTGAATCGCGCCGACTGGCGATACGGCATGGCGAAGTAGCAGTTCAGCGACTTTCCCGGCGAGCAGGCCAGGTACTCGGACTGGAAAATCTGATAGGTATTGATATTGAGTCCGAAGAAGTCGCCGATGGGTGCTTCCACGCTGGGCTTGGCGTTGCCGTCCCAGTAGCCGCGCAGCACCAGTTCCTTCAAGTGGTCGTTGCTGCGCGCGGAGATGGTGAACCAGATGTGGCTGATCGCGCCCGGACCCTGCGCGTTGAAGACCTCCAGCACGCCACCGGCCGGGATGTTCCAGGAGTCGCGGTTGCCGCCGGTGCGGTCGTAGCTGGATTGCTTGAGCGACTTGTAGTCTTGTGCGCGGGTGTATGCGGGCAGGAATGAGGAGCCGGGCCCGGAGCCGCCCGGAGCCTGCGCTTGCGAGGTTGCGGGCGCCGCCGCTGCCAGACCGCCCGCCGCCAGCATACGGTGCAGGAAGCCGCGCCGGTCATTCGTCGATGATGCCATGAGTTTTCCTCCGGCGAATCTCGGATTATAACAGCCAGCGTTAGCCGAGCGCTCGGGCTCGAGGCCCCGCTATCCTTTGTGGCGGGTGAGATTCCTGAGGTCCCGCCGGTCGCGAAGCCTGCCAGCGGCAATTTTGGACCGGATAACATCCTCGCGGCAGATCACGGGGGCGGACTCTCCACCGAAATCGACCATCACCTTGCGATCCCACGCCGGAACAAAGTCGAGCCCCGGAACCGACGTCATAATATCAATGCGGACGGGGTCGATTCCAATCTGAAAGAATGTGTTCGCTTCGGTGAAATCGCTGGGACGAATATCCTTGGTCGGGGCGCCAAACCCGGCGAGCGCGAGGAACAGCTTCTGAGCATTCAGCTCGGTTGGTTCAATCCAGATGTCGAGATCCTTCGTGTAGCGGGGTTCCGTGTACACCATCACGGCGTATCCCCCCACGATCAGGTAGCGGACGCCGGCCGCGTCTAAGCTTCGTAACAGATCTCTGAAGTCGGAGTTGATCTTCACCGATACCTCTTATTGCGGCAGCGGTGACGACCAGATCCCACGCCGCTTCAAAGATCCGGTTTGGGCCCAGCGCCTGCCAGAATGCGATATCGAACTCGCGTCCTGGTGGCCGGCCGCGAACCAATCGGGTCATGATCAAACGGTCCGCCATAGTTACATTATCGCGTCTTTCCTACTTTCCCAGCGCTTGCGCGACGGCCTTCTCGGCCAAGGGAGCCATGATCTCATACCCCGCGGCATTCGGATGAAGGCCGTCGTTGGTGATTTCCGCCTTGAAGAACCCCTTGTCGTCGACCGTCGCGGAGAAATAATCCAGGTAGACCAAGTGGTTCCTAGCCGCGTAGTCCTTGATCCACTGGTTCAGGGCGTTGATCTTCTCCGGGGGCCGCGACTGGGTCTGCGGTATCTGCGGCCCTCTCCCTTGCCCCACGTGGTAATCGCAAACCGGCGTCAGGGAGGCCATCACGACTTTGATATTGTTGGCGCGGGCGAGATCGGACATAGCCATGAGATAGCCCTCCGTAGCTTCCAGAGTCATGGGACCGATATTCCCGCCGATATCGTTTGTGCCGGCCAGAATCACCACCACCCGAGGCTTCAGCGCGATGACATCCGGGTAGAACCGGAGCAGCATCTGCGGCGTCACCTGGCCGCTGATCCCGCGGTTGATGTATGGCTTTCCCGGGAAGAATTTGCCGTACTGGCCGTTGCCGCGGCCCCAGTTGTCGGTGATGGAATCGCCCATGAAAACCACGCGGTCCTCGCCTGGAACGGGCGGCTGAACCGTCCTGTTCTCGGCCGCATAGCGAAACGTGTTGCCATAGTCGTTGATCATGCGGGCGAGTTGAGCCACCGGCGGAGGCGTCGGGAGGGGCGGTGGGACGGGGGCCTGAGCCCAGGCCGCGGCTGCCAGTACGAGAGAGAGCGTAAGTCGCATGGTAGTTATTGTATGGCAGGCGGAGTAGGCCGGGGGTCTGTGCGGCGCTTGCTCCCGGATTCTCAGGCATCCAGCTTCACCGCCCCGTCCGCGTGCCCCACGCACGTGAGCACAAAGCCTTGCGCCCTTAAATCGGGACCGAGTCCCTCTTCCGCATCCATTTGCACACTTCCTTCCAGCAGCTTCGTCTTGCAGGTTCCGCACTGTCCCTGCCGGCAGGATGAAGGTATGCCAACGCCATGCTCCTCGGCCGCCTCCAACAAGGTCTGGCCGCTCGGGACGTCGTACGTCTTGCCCGATCGGGCGAACTCGACCACCACGCCGGTCCCGGCCGCTGCTGATGCCGGTTGGGCGGGCTTCGACGCGGAACTGCCGAAACTCTCCTGCACTATGCGTTCCGGTTTCACTCCCAGGCCAACCAGGATCGTGCGGCTGGCGTCCATGAACGGAGGCGGGCCGCAAAGAGAGAAGTCCGATGATGAGATGTCCTTCACGGTGTTCTCGATGAATTCACGGTCGATGTGCCCGCGTGGACCAGGCCACTCGGCGTGAGGTTGCGACAGCAGAACATGGTACTGAAAGTTCTTCAGCTTCGACTGCAACTGCTCCAGCTCGCTCTCGAATATGATGTCGCTCACGGTGCGTACGCAGTACAGCAGGATTGCCGTGGTTTCCAGGCAGAGATCTTCCATATAGCGGATCTTCGCTATCATGGGTGTGATCCCGCTTCCGGCCGCCAGCCAGAACAAACGACAGAACGAATATCATGAGCCCGATCGGCATCAGAACGGAATAGTAGCTCTTGTAATAGCGAGCGACCAGAACCTTCACAAAGAGGAGCGGACTTAGGACCATCGCCACAGTCAGGTGGATCATAGTGCTGGACGGCGCGCCGCGTCCCACCTCACCCAACCGGGCAAGCATGGAGTATGCCATCACGCAAAACAGCGCGATGAACAGATAGCCGCCTATCCGATGGGCGGCAATTAGTCGGGTGCCGGCCTTTCCATCTCGGACCCGGGCGGACGCCTGTAGAATGAGCCACACATTGAGCGCGCCGATCGGAACGAACGTAACGCCTTGCCAGAGGCTTGCTGTACTGTTGAGCATGTTTAACCTTTGTGAATGCGATTCCTGAATGGAGCATCGGAACTGCATCCCTTTACCACTACCGATTTCACCCGGTACGTTATTCCAGGCCCACGGGACCGGTTTCTCAGCCGCTAACGTCGGCCGTTCGGCAGCCGCACCTGTCGGCCCGAGCGGTGAAACACCCGTCAGCGTTTGCCGGGATCGCTCCAGTCAGGCGCCGGGCTCGGAGCACGGCGAGGCGGGAGGGACGCGCGGAGGGCGCGCATCAATCGTGCGTGTTGGAATGTATTCGAGACGTGGAGAGTGTTGTCCCTCTGAAGGTGCCGGAAACTGACGCGGCCGTGCCGCTGCGGGCACCGGAGGCGGTCCGCCCCACAAAAGCTACTTGACGCTGACGACCGCGCTGGGGGTGCTGGCGGGTGTCGTTTCGCCGCCTAAGGCGCGGTTCGGGACCAGGCTTTCGATCCGGGTCCACTTGACGCCGCCGGCTTGCCTCAGTACCACGGATTGGCCGATCACCCAGAGGGACTCATCCACCTGGAGAAGCTTGCTCAGAAAACACTGGCCCTCAATCGGAACGGATTTCCAGCTTCCGCCGCCGTCTTCGCTCACCAGGAACCCATCGTCGAAGGCGATCCAGCCCCGGTTAGAGCTATCGAAAAGAACGGAGGTCAGCCAGTTCTTGACCGGACTCTCCTGCGCTTGCCAGGTGACTCCGCCGTCGTGGGTGCGCAGAATCTGGCCGGCGAACCCCACCATCCAGCCATTCTGGGGATCCCGGAAGTACACCGAGGTGAGGGACCAGGTCGCCGCGTCGGACTGCACTTTCTTCCAGGCCTTGCCGCCGTCGGTGGTTAGGAGAATTGTGCCGGCCCAGCCTACGCTCCAACCGTGGTCCGGATCCAGGAAATAAACGGTCTCCAGGGTCTGCGTGGTTCCGGTCTCCTGTTTGGCCCAGGTGCGCCCGCCGTCGGCGGAATGCAGGAGTACGCCCTGAAACCCGGAGATCCAGCCCGCCTCCCCGACAAAAGTAATGTCCATCAAATGCTCCTTGGTCTCCAAAGGGCGGGCCTGCCACTTTTGGCCTCCGTCTTCGGTGGCCAGCAACAGACCATGATCGCCGATTACGAAGCCGCGATTGGCATCCAGAAAGGCCATCGCCCGCAACCGCTCCTTGGCGCCGGTCTCCCGTTTCGCCCAAGTGGCCCCGCCATCGGCCGTACCCCACAGCGTGCCCTGTTCGCAAAGCGTATAGATCACCGACTTGGAAGGCGCCGCCGCGTCGCGCAACCAACAAGACCCGTCTCCGCCGTCCGCAAGCTGTGGAAGGATTGAGATTCCCAGAAACCCTGCGAGCCTGACCAAAGTCATTCCTTTTGCCATTTTTGTGTCCTCGTTGTCCGTGCTTAGATAGTATTCCGTTCGAAGCGGATGCAAGGTTACAGCACCACTTTTGAGTGGAATATGGCTATTTCGTGCTATCGGCGGCAGGCGAAAGGGCAGTGTTGCAACTTTCAAGCGGCGGCACAAGAGAGGCACGATGCCGGCGTCGCATCAGATTGCAATCTGGAACAGCCCAGCGATGAAATGGAGTTGGCGAACAATCTGACCGACGCCCACCCACCTCGTGCCCCTTCCGAATCGCATGCACCGCTTCGTAACCTTGGATCGTGCGGTAGGCTCCCCAGAACGAACGGAAGCCTTAGCTCGCTCGCACGCGTCGCTTGATGGCCCGATGATCTTGCTCCAAGATGTTATTAGGTATTGCACCGGCCGCTGTCGACATCGACGCCGCAGCGTGCCTTCTGACTTCAACGCTTCAACGACTGGTGGGTAGGAAGGATTCTGGTCCACGTTGATTACCCGCGGCGGTGGGTGATTCGGTGAACACAATGCCTTTTGAAAGAACCGCTTGGCGGCCGCTGCATCGCGCTTGGCCGAGAGCAGAAAATCGATGCTGGCACCGGCCGAGTCCACGGCCCGATCCAAGTACGCCCATTTGCCTTTACCCGGATGTAAGTTTCATCGACGCGCCAGCTCTTGTTAGTGGGCTTCAGGTGTGGCCGGAGCCGTCGGTCGAGTTCGGGGGCGTAGCGCTGAACCCGTCGCCACACGGTGACGTGGTCCGCCGACATGCCCCGCTCCTGCAAGAGCCCTTCAATATCGCGATATGAAAGTGAAAAGCGCAGGTACCCACGGCCATAAGAATCAATTGAGGCTCAAACTGCCGCCATTTGAACCCCACCGGCCTTAGTTTGGTCACCTCACCACCCCTACCAGCATTGGATACGCCAAAATTGCAACACTGCCCATTCCAGGGCTGGCGGAATGCCGGAAAAAGGATCGATGGGATCGGCGTCAAGTTCCCGGCTATCACAGGCCTTCGCGCGGTGTACCCGCAGCTCGTATCATTGTTTGACGAACTTCTATACCTTCCCACTGAGCTCAGCCATATAAACTTCCTTCCGCCATTAAGCAAACACTCCCTTGATGACTTCGCCCGCCACAACCGTCGGCCGCTCGGCACGGCCGTTGTGCATATAGGTTACCCCTAAATGGTCGAGGCCTAACGCCCATAGCATGGTGGCATGAATATCGTTTACGTGAGATCGGCGCTCGGTCGCATACATGCCGAGCTCGTCGGTCGAGCCGATGTACTGTCCGCCCTTCACGCCGCCGCCGGCCATCCAGATGGTGAAGCCCCATGGATTGTGGTCGCGCCCCAGTCCCCTCTCATTGAAGGGAGTGCGCCCGAATTCGCCGCCCCAGACGACTAGCGTTTCTTTGAGCAGCCCGCGGGCTTTCAGATCAGTCAGCAGTCCGGCGATTGGTTTGTCGGAAGCTCTGCACCACTTCGAGTGGTTGGTTTCGACGTTTTCATGGGCGTCCCACCCGCTGCCCGAGCCGCAGTACAGCTCCACAAAGCGGACGCCGCGCTCGATCAGGCGGCGCGCGAGCAGGCAGTTCTGGCCGTAGGCCCGCGTCTCTTCTTCGTCCATGCCGTAGAGCTTCTTGGTGGCGTCGGATTCCTGGGAGAGATCGACCACCTCGGGGGCCGCGCTTTGCATCTTGTACGCGAGTTCGTAAGAACGGATTCGCGCATCCAGCTCGGTATCGTCACGCTTGTCCTCGCCCCAGATCTCGTTCAGGCGCTTCAACAGGCCCAGCTCATTTCGCTGCTCGGCATCGGTCATGCCGTTCGGCGGTTTCAAATGCAGCAATGGCGTATCACCCTGGCGGAATTGCATGCCCTGGTATGTCGCGGGTAGGAAACCAGCACCCCACTCCTTGGTGCCGCCGATCGGATCTTTGTCATCGAGCATCACCACGAACGATGGCAGGTTGCGATTGGCGCTGCCCAGACCGTAGTTCACCCAAGCGCCCAGTGAGGGCCGGCCGCCCAATATGGAGCCGGTGTTCATTTCGGTTACGCCGCCCAGGTGGTTGATGCCGTCTGTCCAGCAGGAGCGGAACACGGTCATGTCGTCGACATGTTCAGCGATCTTCGGGTACCAGTCCGACACCCAGATGCCGCTCTGTCCATACTGCTGGAAGGTTCGCTTGGATGGCATCAGCCCGTTCTTCGAGGTGCCGGGCATGGCTGTGAACTTCGGCCGCATCGATTCGGGGAGCGGCTGGCCCGCGAGCTCCTGCAGCTTGGGCTTAGGGTCAAACAGATCGACGTGGCTCGGGCCGCCCTCCATAAAGAGCCAGATGATGGATTTGGCGGTCGCCGGGTGGTGAGGCTTCTTGGGAGCCATGGGATCGGCTGCTGAGGCCGCCGCCAGGCCATCCTCCTGCAGCATGTGGGCCAAGGCGATGCCCGCGAGGCCGCTGCCCACACGCGTGAAGAAATCGCGGCGCCTGGTTGCTCGACGATAATGCGGATTCGCGAAGTTGCCGTTCATGATCGCATCCCTTCCTCTAGTTCATGTAGATGAACTCGTTAGAATTCAGCAGCGTGTGACAGAGATCCACGAACGCGGCCGCCAGGGCTGGAGACGTGCCTTCCGCGACGTGATCGGGCAGAGGCACCTTGTCGTTTTTGGCCAGACGCTCGCCGAGCAGGCTGGACTGCTGGTTGAGGAAGTCGAGAATCGCCTGGCTCTCTTCCGGCTTCGTCGCGCGAGACAAAGCCAGGCGGTAAACCCGTTCGATCCGCTGTTGGTTCGTCAGGCCGCTGTCGTTCAGCACCCGCGTAGCAAGCACCCTGGCCCATTCCATCACCAGTTCGTCGTTCATCAGGGCGAGCGGCTGGGCAGGCGTCACCGTAGCGTTACGGCGGGGGCATGGCTCGTGGGTGTCCGGAAAGTCGAACGCCTCGAACATCGGATAGCGCAGGTTCCGCTTCACAAATATATACACGCTCCGCCGATTAGATTCGGCCACGTCCTTTTCCGTCTTCCAGTTCAGATAAGTCGATCGCGGCATGCTGACGCCCGGTGGCAGCGGCGCGTACATACCCGGACCGCCCATCTTCATGTTCAGCTCGCCGCCCACGAACAGCATAGAATCGCGAATGATCTCACCTTCCAGGCGGCGTCGTTCGAAGCGCCAGACCAGCTTGTCGTCGGGATCGGCCGCGGCTGCTTCCGCCTGGTAGGCCGAAGACTGCTGGTAGGCGCTCGAGAGCATGATCATGCGGTGCATTTTCTTGATGCTCCATCCGTTCTCCACGAACGTCGCGGCTAGATAATCGAGCAGTTGCGGATTGCTCGGCCTTTCGCCCATGACGCCGAAGTCGCTGGGGCTGCCGGAAATGCCTTGCCCGAAATGATAATGCCAGATGCGATTCGCCATCACACGGGAGGTTAGCGGATTGTTCGGGTCTGCCAGCCAGTTAGCCAGCGCCGTGCGCCGGCCGCTGGAATTCAGGCCCTCCGGTGGGACAATCTTGGCCGGGTTGGGATCGAGAATCGTCAAAAACCCCGGCTGGACCTCATCGAGCGGGGCATCCCACACACCTTTGGCAAGAACATGTGTGGGCGGCGCTTCACGACCCTGGTCGACCATTACCTCGGCGACTGGCGGATCGGCGGGCTTCATCGCATCGTTTTGCGCCAGGTCTTTCTTCAGCGCGGCATAGCGGTCTTTCGCGTCTCCCTTCAGGGTCTTCTCGATCGCCGCGTCGGTGGGCAGACGGCTGGCGCTGCGGTAGTACCACTGCCACTGCATGGGTGTGCGCTGCTCGGGCGGAGTGAACACGGCCTCCTGTGCCTCTTTGGGGAACATGCCGATGGCTTCTTTCGTCCTGTCGAGGCGAGCTTGCTGGAGCACGTTTTGCATCTCGGCCCGGATATCGCGGGTCTTCGCATCCCACTCGGCGTATTGTTGCTGATAGCGGCTGGCCTCGTCGCGGCGCAGAAGGCTCGACCGGTCGGAATTTGTGATGCCCGCGAAGAAGGCCTGCAGCTTGTAGTAGTCCTTCTGCAGGATGGGGTCGAACTTGTGGTCGTGACATTTGGCGCAACCGTAGGTCAAGCCCATGAAGACGGACGCCGTCGTATCCGTGATGTCGTCGAGAATCTCCTGGCGCATCAGGATCGGGTTGGCCAGGTTGCTCTCGTCCGGCCAAAGGCGATTGAACCCGGTGCCCACCCGCGCCGCGGGATCCGTCGGATACAACTCGTCGCCCGCGATCTGCTCCTTGATGAAGCGGTCGTAAGGCTTGTCTTCATTGAAGGCCGCAATCACATAGTCGCGGTAGCGCCAGACGTTGGGCCGCGTCTCGTCGGCTTTGAAGCCTTGCGTATCGGCATAGCGGGCCAGGTCGAGCCAATGACGGCCCCAGCGCTCGCCGTAGTGCGGTGAAGCAAGCAGTTCGTCGACTACTTTTTCAAACGCCTGCGCCGAGTTGTCGGTCAGGAAAGCCTGAACTTGTTCCGGCGTGGGAGGCAGGCCGATCAGGTCGAAATAAGCCCGGCGAATGAGAGTGATTTTGCCGGCAGGGGGATTCGGCTTGAGGTTCCTCTCTTCGAGTTTTGACAGGATGAAGGCGTCGATGGGTGTGCGGACCCAACTTTGCGCTTTCACGGAAGGCACGACCGGCTTCAGGACTCTCTGGAAAGCCCAAAACTTGCGTTGCGCGTCGGTGAACTTCTTCTCCGTGGGCTGTGCATTGGCAGGCGCGGCACGCGCGTCGAGCGCTACACTCGAATCCCATTCCGCTCCACTCTCGATCCAGGCCTTCAGCACCGCGATCTCTTCATCGCTCAACTTGCCGCCGAGCGGCATTCGCGGCGGCTGCTGTCCTGCGACATGGTTATACAAATGGCTCGCGGCGGCGTCTCCCGGAACGATGGCTGGTCCGTGTTGGCCACCTTTCAGCGCGCCTTCGCGGTTCCTGAGATCCAGGTTGGCCATCTGATTGGCCGCTCCGTGGCACTGCACACACTTTCGCGACAGGATCGGGGCAACGTCATTTGCAAACGAGACTTTCTTGGCCGTCTGAGCGGCAGATGGCGCACAGATCCGTAACAAAAGCAACAGGCCGCAAATCAGCGGATGGCGAATCTCGGGCACGGTTTCCGCTCCTTGACGAGATTAATGCCCTCAATGATATATCAAAAGGCGGCCCTCTGCGGCTGTGGCAAGGAGTCCGCGCCGATTCACTTATTTTCTTTTGCCGGGCCGTCGCGCCGACGCAGGGTTTCTGACGCCGGACAAAAAGAATGGATCGCGTCGGAATCGAAACGCGCTGGAGCGGCGATACCATGCGGCCATTCCGGCAATCGTCGGCGGAGCCGCGCTGCTGTTGCTGCCCACGGCGGGTTCGCCGGTCGTATCCATCGCCATTTTGTCGGTTCTGGCCGCTGGGATTTACAGCTTTATTGCCCCTTTCTACTCGATGCCGAGCGATTTTCTCACAGGGCTCTCCGCCGCCTCCGGTATCGCGTTGATCAATTCAGTGGCGAATGTAGGCGCGTTCGTGGGGCCTTACGTCATCGGAGTGATTAACGAGAAAACGGGAGGCTTGAACGGTGGGATGGTCTTCACCGGAATTTCATTGTTGGTATGTGCGACGCTCACACTGCTGCTGCCGAAAAAACGCTCGGCGGCTTGACGACCGCGCGCGTTTCCTCGCTTATTTGAAATGGTACGCGGGACCAGGCGCCGACGAGGGCCTGCCAGGGGACGACGGTGTTCGCCCCAGCGATTTCGGCTTGAAGCCGGTCTGCAAGCGTGTCAAAGTCACCCAGCCCTTCGAGAGTCAGGTTGAGGCGCTGGATTTGCGGCCGCAAACTCCGAAGAGTGTCACCGGCCCAGGCGGTGAACCGGGATTCATTCCCAAGCGGCATTTCCATCGTCATGGTTGGCGGCGGCAGCCCAGCCTCCTGGAACGCCCGGTACAGAGCGAATCCCATTTCCGTGTTCGCCCCGGAGCGGCGGAGCGTCTCGCGGACTAAAGAGACGCCGCGGGACCAGAGTGGCAGATGTGCCGAGAGCAGAAGGAACGGAGCGTTACCGAAATCCCCTTCCCGCCGTCAGGCAGCCAGTTTTCGGGAAGATCCTGCCGGTTTCGCGTCGGCCCCTCGATCTTCGACTCCGTCAAAACCGGGTAAGGCGGCGGTGGCGAAGGCCGTCGGAAAACAACCGGCCGCCACCCGGAACGGCCCGACCAATATTCAAAACTTGAATCGGAAATTCCGCCGGCTCATGAAAGAGTTCGCCCGTCACGGGGTCGACCCCAGGTCCATGTTGCTCCAGACACCAGATGCAAACCCAGTAGCAGCCCCGCTGAGCGGAGCCCAGGCATGAGCAGGGGGAGGGGAATTCTCAAGAGTGCCTTGGATGGCAACGTTGTCGAAATCATTGAAGATGCATCCAGGAAAGCGACAGGTTCTGTGGACGGTTTATGTAAAGCCCGATACCCTGGGCGTCGGTCCCGGCCGTGGTTTGGTCGGAACCGGACGCGTTCGTGCAGGACGCCTAGCGGGTGACGCCGCAAACGACGGTGGATGCCGGGCTGCGCTACGAATACATGGCGCCGCTGGTGGACGTCAATCGCCAGTGGAGCAATCCATGCAGCAGAACGGGGGAAGAGTCGAGCGGCGCCGGAGCGGGTCGTTTGTTACGGGTAACGCGGCGGATTCCATCACGTGGTCCGACGCGCCCATCGATGTCTGAAGCTCTAGAGGCGGCGGCCTTCCATTGTGCTGGAAAACAGTTTCCAGTGCGTGCCGGATGCCCGTCGGAAGGCGCAGCGTTGTCCAGTACAATTGCTGGAAGATGTTCATCCAGCTCTCGTACCCTTTTTCCGAGCAAATACCCTTTTATTCTTCCCTGCGCTCCCCCGGATTCGGCTCCGCGGCAGCCGTCTTTCTGATGGAGCGGTTTGCGAACCTCCGGGCGCTCGCGGTCGATTTCATCTCCATATCGTCGCCGGCGCACGAGGCTGCGGGTGCCGACGCTCACCGTGTGTTTCTCAGATGCACGGCCTACGCCGCAAGGTCCATCCTCCTCGTAGAAGATGCGCTTTTACCGAACACCTTGCCGCCCTTGCTCCGCGTCTTCGTGGTTCCCTGGATGTTTGAAGGGCTCGATAGCGCGTCCTGTACGATGTTTGGCGAGGCTGCGAATGCCTGATTCACCGGAAGTCGTTTTCGATTTCGCGGCCATTGATTTCGACACGCCCGGCAAGCGCCACTACCAACTGGCGTTCCATCTCGATTCGAGCTGGGGATACTCGCTCGTGCCCACCACGGTCATCCGTGGCGCCACCTCGGGTGGCACCGGAGTCGCGGTGATCGGGGGAACGCATGGCAACGAATACGAAGGGCAGATCGCCGTGAAACGCCTGTGCCAGAGCATCGAGCCCGATGAGCTACGCGGTCTCGTGATTCTTATACCGCAATTGAGCGAGAGCGCTTGCCGCGCTGGTACGCGCATCTCGCCCGTGGACGGCGTGAATATGAACCGGGCGTTTCCCGGCAACGCGCGCGGTAGCCTTTCCTACCGCATCGCGAATTTTCTGAAGACCTCCGTATTCCCGCGCGTCCGCGTGGTGATCGATATTCACTCCGGCGGCCGCGAAGCAGTATTTCCACTGTGCACCTCGTTCCACAGGTTGCCCGATGCCGCGCAGTTCGCTGAGATTGCCCGGGCCGCGCGCCTCTTCGACACACCGTTTTTGTTCGTATATTCCCGGCAGATGAGTTCGGGCCTGCTGACGGACGAGGCGGAGGATGAGGGCAAAATTGCGATCGGCGGCGAGTTCGGGGCGGGAGAAGGCGTGAGTGCCGAGGGCGTGCGCCATGCGTATGAAGGTTCGCTCAACGTCATGCGCCATTACGGCCTGCTGCCCTCGCCCGTGCGTCCCATCGCATACCCGCAGCACCGGCAGAGGCTCATTCAGGCGGCCGATCTGGCGGACTACCGCCCGTGCCCGCGCGATGGCATCTGGGAGCCGCTCGCCGCGCCGGGCGACGATGTCGCGAAGGACCAACTGCTCGGCTATGTACATGACTTCTCCGACCATTCGGCGCCGCCCCTGGAGATTCGCGCCCATCGCGCCGGCGTCCTGATCGCCCGATACTCGGCGGCGGTCTGTCCGAGGGCGCTGACGCTGTTTGTCATCGGCGAAGAAACCGGGTTCCCGGAATGAAGATTACCAACGTTGAGGTTTTCGTTTTGAAGTCGCCCGGGCTGTACCGGTCCCCGGAAGGGGATGAAGAGGCAGTCGGTCCCACGTACATGGGGCTGGTAAGGGTAAGCACGGATGCCGGCATTACCGGCTACTCGGATATGGAAACATCCGCGCCCGTAGCCAAAGCAGCGGTGGAAGCGCCGCGCTGGAGCGAGCCCGGCATGGAGTGTTTTGACGGCCTCGCTTCTCTCGTCCTGGGCGAAAATCCGCTGGAAGTGGAGCGCCTCTGGTACAAGATGTACCGCGGCTCCATCTATTACGGCCGGCGCGGCGTCGCGATCCAGGCGATCTCAGCGATCGATATCGCTCTGTGGGATATCTGCGGCAAGTTCTATGATCAACCGGTTTGCGTGCTGCTGGGCGCACGCTGGCAGGAACGCATCCGAGCGTATGCCAGCACGTTGTTCCGTCCCACGCCCGAAGGCATGCGCGTGGCTACGCGCCGCTACCTCGATGCCGGCTTCAGCGCTGTGAAGTTCGGGTGGGGCGCCTTCGGCGAGGATCCGCGGCGCGATGTGCAACTCGTCGCTGCCGCGCGCAAGGAGATGGGCGAACGCAACGATCTGCTGGTAGACACGGGCTGGTTTGTGGAACGCACTCCCAAGCAGGCGATTGAAGTGATCCGCTCGCTCGAGCCCTATCACCCGTTCTTTGTGGAGGAAATCCTGCACCCGGAAGATTACGATGGATACCGCAAGGTGGCAGCGGCCGTATCGACGCCGATCGCTTCGGGCGAGCAAGAGGCCACCGAGTGGGGCTTTCGCGAGCTGATCGAGCGCGCCCAGGTGGACATTCTACAACCCGACCTCACACGCTGCGGCGGCTTGACGGTGGGGCGCAAGATCGTCCACATGGCGGAGCGCGCCAATCTTTTGGTGATTCCTCACTCGTGGTCGTCCGATTTGCTCACGGCGGCTTCGCTGCATTTGAATGCGTTTCAGAGGCGAGCCGTACTCGTGGAATTCAACACGGCCTCCGGCCCGCTGAGCCGCGCACTGGGCAAAGAGCCCATCCGCCTGGAGGATGGCTATCTGCGCGTGCCCGCGGGGCCTGGGCTTGGCGTCGAAGTGAACGACCTGGTAGTGGAGAAATATCGCATCGCCTGACGCCCCTGCTATTGCTTCCGGAAAAACCAGAGTTCGATCCCATATGGATCGAGAACGATCTCGCGCTGATTGTCCTGCGGCGAGAGCGTGGGCGCGGTCTGGAATTTCAGACGGGAATCTTCGTCCGGCCGCGGGTCACGCGCGTCCAGCTTCACCCGTTCCATTTTCGTGTTGCCGGTAAGACCGCGGAACTGTAGCGAGGTTCGCACGGGCGCGTTCGAGAAGTTCCAGATCAGAACGTGCTCCATCTCGTATTGCGGGTCGAATGCAGCCAACGCGCGGACTCCTTCGGCTTCCACCTTCACACGCTGGCCGGTGACGCGGGAGAGCACCTTGAAGGCGAAATACGCCGGCCGGATTTCATTCTGGAAATCAAACAGCCCGTCATATTGCGGTCTTCGATTCCACCAGCCGGCCATGAACGCCACGCCGTGCGGCGACATGAATTTCGCAAAGGCCCCCGGTTCCACGTGGTAATCGCGAATATGGTAGTAGCACGAGTAATCCAGCCCGCCTTCAAGCATGTTCCAGACCGTTTCGAGAATAAAAGCCGGCTGCACGGCCAGGTTATTTTCATCGGGCTTCATCAGCGAGAGGTTCCACTCGTTCAGCATCGTCTCGGGATGAAGAGAGGGATACGCCGCGAGCAGCTCTTTCACGCCGTCGATGGAGCGGCGAAAATCCGTGGGGTTGCTGGTGTAGCCGTGCCAGGACACGAAATCAAGCGGCGCGTGGCCGCGGGCGCAGAATTCCAGCAGAGCCGGCAGAATTGGCGATCGCCAGTTGGCAAGGGCGGGCCCGCCGACGCGCGCGGACGGATCGGCCTCGCGCACCGCCGCAGCCGTCCGCTGGTAGTAGATCGTGTAGTTATCCGGGCGGAATCGGTAGGGGCAGCCTCCATCTTCACCGATATCCGGTTCATTCGAGATCTCCCAGTACTCAATACCGGCGCCCCGGTCTTTGTAGTGCTTCACGAGAGCCGCGATCAGCCGCTCCCACTCCCTCCAGTCGTTCGGTTCGGTGATATCCTGATCGATTTTCGGGTAAAGCAGCCGCGGCTTGAAATCAATGTTCATGAGCGGCTTGGCACCGGTTTTGAGGATCAGGTCCACCGAGCGGTCGAGCGCCGCGAAGTTATATTTTCCAGGCGCCGGAAGGAGGTCGAAATACTCCTGGATGAACAGGCGTATCAGCCGGGGCCGCAAGGCGCGGATCTCCGCGGCACGGCTCTCCCACATGGGCTCTTCCGAGAGACCTCCCTGTCCCAGCGCCATGCGCCCCATATCGAGCAGACCGGTGAGCTCGGTTGTCGAGACGGTGACGGTCGCCGTCCGTTGCTGGGCGACCGCGAGCGCGGCCGCGAGCGCGAGCCCGATTCTAATTGCCAGCGTACTCTTCATCCGATTCCCAAGAGCTCCAAGGCGTCCCGGCCAATCATCGCTTCGATGGCCTTTTCCGGAATGCGGGGAAGGTTGGTATTCTCCGCCATGCGATTCACTGCGCGGAGCGCGTCCATGGTCTGTTGCGGCGTGGTGAATGGATAATCGGAGCCGAGCAGAAGGCGGTGAAGCACACCGTACTCCATGGCCGCCACCAGGGCGTTGTAGAACTGCCACGGACGATAGTAAAGGGCAGAGATGTCCGCGTAGAGGTTGCGATGCTTCCGGATCAGCACCAGCGTCTCGTTGATCCAGGGATGCCCCAGATGAGCGACCACCATCACCAGGCGAGGAAATTCGATGGCGAGCGGCTGAAGCTGGATCGGATTGGCGATCTCCAGGGAGACGTCGGAGCAGAAGGTAGTGCCCTGGTGAATGAGAAGTGGGATGTGGTGCTCTTCGGCGCGTTTGAGGATACGGCGGAATCGCGGTTCCGTAGTCGCGACGTTCTGGTAAATGGGACCCATCTTAAGCCCCCGCAGGCGCAGGCCCTGGACAGCGTGGTCGAGTTGCTCCACGGCGTCGGGATCCTGCGGGTCCACCGAGCAGAAGCCGATCAGTTTCTCCGGATGGCGCGCAACATATTCGGCCACGTATTCGTTGGGCACCAAAACGCCCACGTGCCGGGCGCGGAACCCCAGCACGATGGCGCGGTCCACCGCCTGCACAGCTTCCCAGTGACGATCGAGGTCCACACCGATGTCCTTATAGCCCTCGCCGGACACGGCTTTCGCATCGGCGATGAAGCTTTCGCCGAGATGGCAGGGATACTCCCAGACGTGGGTATGCACGTCAACGATCACTACAGCACTCCGTATTTTCGATACACCTCGCGCAAAAGTTTGCCCTTCATCAGTTCGGCGCGGCTTTGATTCTCGCGCATCACCTTTTCCGTGGCGAGCCGCACCACGTCGGTAACGGCGCGGGCGGGTATCACCACCACCCCATCGAAATCGCCGACTACCAGATCGCCGGGCGTCACGGGCACACCGCCGCAGTCGACCGGCACATTATAGTCCACCACCAGGCCGCGGCCGCGCGAGTCCACCGGCTTGATACCGGCCGCGAAAACGGGGAATCCGAGCGCCTGGATCTTCTTGACATCGCGCACCAGGCCGTCGATTACGGCTCCGCGCGCCCCGCGACCGAGCGCCGCCGTGGAGAGCAGTTCTCCCCAGGGCGCATTGCGCTTGGAATCGCCCGTCGCCACCACCGCGATTTCGCCTGGCATGAGGCTATCGACGGCTTCGATCTCCACGCCGTAGGGGTCCTCGTCTACGTGATAGACGTCCATGCACGCGATGGTGCGTGCCCATCCGGCGAAGACGAGATCGGGAGACAACGGCCGGATCGTCTCACGTACGGCCTGCTCCCGCAGGCCTAGTTCATCCAGCTAATCGGCCAATACAGAGGTGTAGAGATTCTTCTCGATATGTTCAAAGAGTTCCACGTCGGCGGTTTCGAGAACCCGTCCTGCGGCTCTTCCATTGTTTCCGTTTTCAGTGGCCAATTTGCACCTCTTTCCGCTTCTAGGAGATACTCAGCATCACTAACGCGGCGACGCCGAGAACCACACCACATAATCCGTATGGGCCGATCCGCTCCCGGAACAAAACAACCCCGGCAAGCGCCACCAGGAACAGCGATCCGCCGGTGGTGAGCGGAAATGCAATGTGCCCAGGCAAGCCCTTAGCCAGTGCCAGCGCCGTGAAACTCTGTCCGGCGAAGCTGCAACCCCCCATGGCGGCCCCCAGCAGGACCTCGCGGCGGTTCACTCCGGAACGGGCAAGCCGGAGTGCCGCCAGCGCAAACACCAATCCGCCGAGATACCACCAGAAAAGATACTGCGACTGATACCCGGCGAGCCCGCGCGTCGCGAGCACTTTCAAACCGAACGGTCCCAAGCCGTTCGCCAGGAACGCCACCAGCATCAGGCGGGTCCAAACCTCCGTGTAGCGCCTCGCTTTTACCTCAATCACGAGCGCCTCTCCGCAACGCCCTTGTCTTTCCATAGCAGGGCCATCGACACCGGAATCAAACCCAGTGCGATGGCGCGCTTCCATCCCACCGGCTCGTGATAAATGAAGATCGAGGCGAGCGTGGGGACGCCCGAGGAAAGGTTGATGGCGAGCCAACTAGTGGCGATATCGCCGTGCCGGATGCCGGCCTGGAAGGCGAGGATGGCTATGGAAGCGCTGACGCCGAAGGGAATGGCGAGCCCGGGAATGGTGCGCGGAGCACTCCAACCCACCGGCTTGAGGGCGAGCGTAATGGCCGCAAACGCCAGCGACCATCCGTAGAGCAGCGCGTTCACCGAGCTGGGCCTGCACCGGAAGGTGTCGGCCAACTTGTGAAACACTCCGAGGGCGCCGAAACCCACTAGTGCAAGCAGCGTATAAAGGTAGCCTTCCGTCATTAATTCAGCCCGAAATCAGTAATTGGTGACAATCATATATCGCGCTTCGCGAGGCGTCCGGATCCGGACCCATTCCTTTGCCGGATCAAAATCCGTCCACTGCCGCCCATTCACTTGCACACTGCGAATCCGCGCGCCGGCCGGGTGCCGCAGCCGAATCAGCAGCGCCGCGGGCCTGATGCGGCCCGGCACTTCAACTTCCGCCTCGATCTGCCCGGACGCGGCCTTACTGTGAACCGTCATCGAGAGCTCGCCGAAGCGCGTCGGGGCACGCCACACTTCTATGCGCCGGCCGTCTTCGAGCCAGCGCCGCGGCGTGAACCCGGCAAGGACCAGCATATCGTCATCACGTTCCATCACGAGCATGTTGCGGTAGAGTTCGAACCAGGCGCCGTCGGTCGAGGGAGGCCCGAAGTATTGCCCGTGCGTGTAGCGATGCTCGACCGGCTCCAGCGCCGAGTGGCTGAAAGCACTGGCCATGTAGCTGTAGAACGCGCGGATCACGGCTTTCGGCTCGTCACGCAGCAGATAGGCGGTCGCTTGCTGGTTGTAGACCGGCTCGTTGGCAATACCCCAGCCCCTGATGAAAAGATTGTCTTCGTGATCCTGTAGGAGCCAGTCGGCGAGGTCGCTGTTGGCGGCCACTGTCTTCAGGCGCACGAGGTGGACCGGGCCGGTATCGACGTCGGTTGGATACCACTCTTCCAACTTTCGTTGAAACGTCTTGGCTTCCGTCGGCACGTACGGAATCCAGGTGTGATCGCGGAGCTGTACCAGCGGTGAGTTCACGCTGGCGAGGTGAAAGCCGCGATTGACGGCGGCTGCCAGCCGCGCCGCGGCCGCGCGAGCCTCCGCACCCCGCGGGTTGCCGAGCTGTTCGAGCGCGCGGCCAAAGAGTTCCACGCCCGCATATAAGTATGCCTGGTTAAAGGCCCAGACGCCGTCGCCCGTGAGGTCGTTCAGCGGCCCGTGGACGAGGCCGCGCGAGAGTCCGCCCAGGCTCTCGGCCTGACTCATTTGATCCAGACACCAGTCGAGTGCTTTGAGGCTCTGGGGCATCAATCCATCGAGAGCACCGCGGTCGCCCGAAAGGAGATAGTTCTGCGCGGTGGCGTACAGCATGGCGGGGGTGTAGACCAGCCAGTTCGCGTAGCCGCCTACGTGGCCGTTGCCTTCCTGGTTGCCGCGGTATTGGGCACGCAATTCTTCCCCGGCGACCTCGCCGTAGCCCCGCAGGCCAAAGATCATGTAGTCGACGTAAACGGCCTGGTTCACGGGCCAGGGAGTCCCGCTCTGCGAGTAGGCGAAATTGGAGTAAGGCAGGTCGATGTGGAGATCATCGTGGCGCCGGGGGAGCCGCAGGGCATGCCACAGGTTGGCGCGGAAGAGATCGTTCACCACCTTCTCCGGCACGGTGAAGTGGGCGCCTCTCTCGATCCATCCCGTCCAGAAGCGCAGGGTGGCGGCGCGCGCACGGTCGTAATCGATGCCGGCAAGGCGGACCGCACCGGGGGCGTCGAGGACCGGCGAAGGCAGTTTGACGATCAGATCGCGGATCCCTTGCGCCGGCAGGTCGACGGGCACCGTGATGTTGAGACGCTGCATCCCCGAATTGTCGTAATCGCGCACGCCGGACCAGACGGCTTCCCCATCGCCGCCGTCTACTTCGATCAGGGTCTGTCCGAAGCCGCTGTTCTTTCCGGTGATGGTGTGCCCGGTCTGCTCGACCTCGAGGGCGGCGTTCCCAACGGAGCTCGAGGCGCGGCGGTGATTCAGCGTTACGGCCACGCGGCGTGCTTTTCCATCGAGCGAGGACAGCCGCAGCCGCTCCAGCAGAACCATCCCCATGTCGCCGCGGCGGTCGGGCGGCGGGCCGTCCAGCGGCCAGGCGAACTGCTCCACTTCGTATCGCACCTGGTCGCGCTCGAAAACCGTATTCACGATCGGCAAGCCATCCACCAGCTGCTGGCTCTTCCAGGTCCGGGCGATGCCCTGGGTAATGTCGGCGAACTCGAACCACAACTGGAAACGATCGGGATTGCCGAGGTCGTTGCGCACGCCGGAGCCCCGGTCAATCCCGAACTTGTGGATGGAACTGTCCCAGGCGAGGCCGATGATGTGGCCGACCCCGGTCTGCCGGGGGTTGGTATAGAGTGGGCTGCCCATGTCCTCCCAGCGCGCGGCATATTCTTCGTAGCTGGCCTCGGGTTCGTTTGCCGTCCGCTGGAGGATCTTCTTTCCCTGCCAGGCTTTCAGGGATTCCAGGTGCGCGGTGTAATCGACGAACGGTTCGCCGGCGCTGATGTAAATGTCATGGGATGGTACCCAGATGGAGCGTTCACGCTCCATCTGCGCGATGGTTACGGCGAAGCCGCGCGTGCCATCGGCGCTGGTACGGATGTAGATCCGCGGCTCCCCTGGATACATGGCGGCATCGTTGCCGAGGCGGCGGGCAGTATCGGCATCGGCGGCAGCCAGCAGGTCCGCCCAAATCACCTGGAGCTTCTGGAGCTTCGGCTCGGCGCGCTTCGGAGACTCGAGGGTGAACTCGATGCCGTCGATGTCGCCGCCGCCGGCGTGGCTGCTGGTGGTGCTTTCACTGGGTTCGAGCTGATATCCGGAGATGAGACCGATCGTCACTCCGGGACCGGGATCGATCTTCACGTAATAACTGGAAGAAGCTGGGCGGGTATAGCCCCAGGTGATGCGCACCGGCAGTTTCTCTATCTCGGCGCCATTCGCGAGTGAGCTGATGAGCAGAACGGGAACCCAGCCGTACCTTGTCATCCAAATTGAATTATAGAAAGCGCCCGGCGCCGGAACTCGCCATTGCCGACAGGACTCTTACGGTTCTTTCCAACTAATCGGAAATCATCTATCTGGAAATCCTCTATCGGGAAATCCTCTATCGGGCCGTCCATCCGCCGTCGACGGGCAGGTTGACACCCGTAATATATGACGACTCGTCGGATGCCAGAAAGAGCGCGGCAAGGGCCACTTCACGCGGCTGCCCGGTTCGGCCGAGCAAGGTCTGATCGCACTGCCACTGATAGCGTGGGTCGCCGGGCTTGGGGGAAATGCGGGTCTGGATGGGACCGGGAGAGAGCGAGTTCACACGTACGTTGTGGGGGCCGTAATCGTAGGCCGCGCTTAACGTGAACCCGAGCAGCGCGGATTTCGCGGCGGTGTAGGCTACAGAAGTCGGGCAGCCAACCATAGCCTGGATGGATACGACGTTGACGATTGATCCGGCGCCCTGTTCGAGCATGTAGGGGAGCACGGCGCGGGTGCAGTTATTGGTACCTAGAACCTGCACGCGCAGGCAGCGCTCCCACTCTTCATCCGCAGCGTCGAGCACACCGTGAAACTCGCCGATATAGGCCGCGTTGTTGCAGAGCACGTCGATACAGCCCGAGAAACGGGCGGCGGCTTCGACCATTTCGGCGACAGAATCGCGCGACCCAACATCACAGGGTCGAAACTCCGCGACGCCGCCTTGCGCGGCAATGGCCGCCACCACTTCCTGGCCGGCATCGGGGTCGAGATCGGCGATGAGTACCGCGGCGCCTTCGCCTGAAAACAGTTCCGCGATGGAGCGACCGATGCCGTGGGCCGCGCCCGTCACAATGGCTACTTTGTTCTTGAGACGCATACCCTCGATTGCGCACGATTCATCCACTGGCATGCGCGGCGGCGGATAGCTCCGCGACGCCGGGAGCGGGTGTCCAGCCAAGGCGCCGGGACATTTCGAACGCTGCTTCCTGCAACCGCGCACCCATGCGGGGGATGTCTGCGGAGCGGATCTGTTCGACCGTGCCGGAGACGCTCACGGCGGCCTCGACCTTTCCGGAAATGCCCAAAACGGGCGCTCCGACGCAGCGAATGCCGATCTCTTCCTCTTCATCATCCAGCGCATAACCGGCCGAGCGCGTGGCCATCAGATTCTCTTTCAGCCGGACCAGCGTGGAGATCGTGTTCTCGTTGTGCCGGAGCATATGGCGCTCTCGTACCAGGCTGCGGATTTCCTCGTCGGACATCCAGGCAATCAGCGCTTTGCCAAGACTGGTGCAGTGATAATCGATGCGCTTTCCCACCCAGGTGGCCACGGGACGGGTGCCGGACGGCTCAACCTTGGCGATCAGCAAAGCTTCATTATTTTCCATGACCGCCATGTGCACGGTGAGACCGGTGCGCTGCGCCAACTCGGTGAGGAGCGGCCCAGCCTTCTGACGCAGCGTGATGCCGTGCGAAGCGACGGTCGCAATGCGCACCAGGTTCAGGCCCGCAACGAAGCGTCCGGTTGATTCGAGGCGCTGGAGGTACCCCAGGCGTTCCAGGGTGACCAGCAGGCAGTGAATGGAACTCTTCGGAAAATCGAAATGACGCGACACCTGTGAGAAAGTCAGGCCGTTTCGCGATTTTGCGACCAACTCCAGAACGGCAAGGCCGCGTTCTAGAGCGGGCACCGTCGGCGTTTTCTCAGCGGACAAAGAACCCCCTCCTTATCCAACCTGTTGGATTCTAGCAAATACGCTGTCAGTCCACAAAGACCGAAAAGGTAATTTTCCGATGTATTGGAATCTCCACTCCGGCCGGCATTGACACCTTGTGCCGTTGAACCCAAGATTGAACGAAAGGAGGGGCAAATGGGAAAAATCTATTTCGCGCCGATTCTTCTGGGTCTCGCATCTGCGGTCCTGCTGCCCGCGCAGGTCAGTACCGAAGGCGCGTTCTTCGGCACGGTCACCGATACCACAGGCAGTTCCGTTCCGGGGGCGGTTGTTGCGGCAACTCACCTCGGTACTGGTCTTACGAAACAAACAGTCACGGACACTCAAGGCACATTTAGCCTTTTCGCCCTGCCAATCGGGAAGTACTCTGTGACGGTGAAAGCCACCGGCTTCAAGACCTGGCAATTGGCGGAGGTCGAACTCACGGTAGGGGATCGCAGCCGGCTTTCACCAGTGTTAACCGTGGGTGAAATCAGCGAGTCCGTCTCCGTAACCGCGAACGCGGAACTGCTACAAACGGAGAAACCCAGCGTCGAAAGCGTGGTACAACTGCAGCAGATCCGCGAATTGCCTCTCGACACGCGAAACCCGCTGGCGCTCGTGACCCTCGTCCCGGGCATGCGGTATGTGAGCACGCAGGCTGGCGGTGAACGAGGGACATATGTGCAGGGTCAAGGCGTGCGCCAGAATAAGACCGGGTTTACACTCGACGGTTTTATCTCGAATGCGCCCATGGACGAGGGTGGCACGGGAATCCCGAATGTAGACGCCATCGCCGAGTTCTCCGTAGAGATGAACTTCAGCGCCGAAAATGGCCGCGATCCGATGCAGGTGAAGGTGGTGACGAAGTCGGGGACCAACGAGTTTCACGGCTCCGCCTGGGAGTTCAACCAGAACGACGCCTACAACGCGCGCAATACCTTCGCCCTCACCACCCCGCGCGTCCGCTACAACCAGTTCGGTGCTGCGGTGGGCGGCCCGGTTTTCCGGAACAAGACATTCTTCTATGGCAACTTTCAGGGAACCGTGGTTCACAACGCGCAGGTCTTCAACCAGCAGGCAGTGACGCCGGCCATGGAGAAGGGCGATTTCAGCGCCTTGCAGCACCCCATCACCGATCCGCTGAACAACAACGCGCCGTTCGCCGGGAACATCATTCCGGCGACGAGAATCAACTCCGCTTCCGCGTACTTCCTTCCCATACTGATGGTGGCGAATTCCCCGGGCGGCCTGTTTAAGGCAAACGCCGGAACGACAAACGATACCTGGGAAGGCACGGGTCGCATCGATCACCAGATCACCCCAGCCCAGCGGATCTACGGCCGCTACGTCGCCGTCCGGGAGCCCAACACGCTGCTGGGATACCAGCCGGCCGCCGTTACGAACGATCTGGTGGCGCAGCAGAACGTCGGCGTGAACTACACCTGGACGATGTCGGCCAGGACGGTGCTGACCCTCGGTGGCGGCTTCCTGCGCACACGGGAAAGCTATACAAACCCGTCCCTGGGTGTGAACAACGACGCGCTTTCAGCGGGCATCCAGGGATTTCCGACGGCCGGCCGGGAAAAATGGATCGGTCCACCGAACATCAGCTTCGGCAGCGGGTACACCGGAATCAGCTATGCCGGTTGGGGCGTACCTGGCGCGCTTTATGGCGGCGACTACAACGGCAAAGCCGAAGTACACATGAACCGCGGCAGGCACACCATTGCCGCCGGTGTCGACTATACCGATGTACACACGTACGGCGATCACGGCAGTTGCTGCGTACGCGGATCCTTCTCGTTTTCAAACCTCTACACCGGTGATGGGTTCGCCGATTACCTGCTCGGCTACACATCAAGCAGTTCCAAGAACGCGCCGCTTGCGGCCTTCGGGACTGACCGCGCGCCCTACACGGCGTTCTATGCCAATGACAGTTGGCGCATCCGGCCGAACCTCTCTTTGGACCTGGGGCTCCGCTATGATTACTGGTACGGTCGCCACGATGCGCACGACGCGGCTAGCACCTGGGATCCGGTTCTCCAGAAGGTGGTTGCGGCGAACGGATCGAACGGAAACATCAACCTGAATGCATTTCTGACGACGCCCGGCGTTGCCGCCGCGACCGCGGGTCTGTGGGAGGCCGCCCGACAGGCGGGATATCCGGACAACCTCTGGACAGGCAACGGGAACTGGGGACCCCACGTTGGTCTGGTTTACCGGCCGGCCAACAGCCAACGCTTCGTGATTCGCTCGGGGTATGGCCTCTACTACAACGCCATGACCGGCAACCGTTCCGCCTCGGCTGCGGCCAACCTGCCGTTCTGGGGCGTCGAGTCGATCGGCTACGGGCTGACCCAGTTACAGAACTGGCAAACGGTCTGGAGTTCGGATCCCAACTCGTATGGCATTTTCAGCATCGGCGAGTCGCAGGATCCCAGAATTCGGGCGGCCCGGACCAACGAGTGGCATCTCGCGCTCCAGACCGCACTACCCCAGCAGACGGCTCTGACCTTGAGCTATGTCGGCAATAAAGTGGACCGGGATGTGGTTCTCATCCCCTATAACGCTCCACCCGTCGGGCCGAACCCCAATCTCCAGGCGGACCGTCCCGATCCCCTGATCGGCAGTATCTCGCGATTGGAGAACTCCGGACGCAGTTGGTATCACGCGCTGCAAGTCAAGGTGGATCGCCGGTTCGCGGCTGGATTGGCTTACACGTTCGCGTACACCTACTCGCGCACCATGGCACTAAACTCGAATGGCGTCGACGAGGGTACGTCCATTCTCGCGAATTCACCCAACTGGTACAATCGCGGCCGAACACCTTACGATTTCCGGCAATTGCAATCTGCGACCCTGCTTTGGGAAATTCCATTCGGGCGCGGCAGGAAACTCCATCCGAACGCCGGAGGCGTGCTGGATGCAGTGGCTGGAGGGTGGAACTTCACGGTCCTCGAGACGGCGAGGTCGGGTGCCCCGTTCTCAATCGGCGGCGGTTACGCCAATCTGGGTGACGGCGATAGCTCGCGGGCAAACATCATCGGCAACCCCGGCATCGTGAATCCGAGCCCAGCGGCATGGTTCAACACCGCGGCTTTCCAGAAGCCTGCCCTGTATACATTTGGCAGCGCACCATTGGGGATTCTGGACGGGCCCGGCTTCGTCCAGTTCAACACCGCGCTTTCGAAGAGTTTCCGCGTGGCAGAACGTAAGCAGTTGCAATTCCGGGGGGAGGCGTTCAACGCTTTCAACCATGTCAACTACGGAAATCCAAACAACAATATTGCCAGCTCGTTGTTCGGACGCATCACTTCCGCGAGTACGGCGAGGTATATGCAACTTGGACTGAAGTTCCTCTTCTGATATAGAGCGACTGCGGTTGTCCTCCGTCTACTAACCGAGACGATCGGTCGTTCCCGTTCGAGAGTCCGCAAGAGCTCTTTCAGATCGGAAGGGCGTTACGGCCTCTGCGCGACGACGGCATCCTGGTAGTGGGCAGCGGCGGAATCGTCCACAGCCTCCGCCGCGTGCGCAGTCTGGGCTCTCATGCGAGGCTCTCCGTCCCCACCACGGAGCACTTCGACCCTTTATTCATAGTGCTCGGCGCGGCGTTTCCGGACGAGCCGGCGGAGACTATCTTTGAAGGCTTCCACTATGGCAACGTGTCGATGCGCAGTTTCTGCTTTGCCAGCGCGCGGTCGTGAAGGCCGGTGAAAAACAACAGCGCGCAGGTCGCTCCGATCAGACACCAGGTCATGTCCCACTGCGTATCCCACACATCTCCCTGCGCTCCCAGAAACGCATCCGCGGCGGTTCCGGTAATCTGGGCCGCGGCGAACTCGAACAGCTCGTAGAGGGCGCTGATCGCCGTGCACATGCTGAATACCAGCATCGTGACCATCTTGCCCCGCGTGAGCGGAGTGACCTTCAAGAGCACCTCGCGCGCGATCAGGGCGGGAACAAACCCCTGCGCGAAATGTCCGAGACGATCGTAGTAGTTGCGATCCAGATGGAGCCAGTGTTTGATCCACTCGAAGACCGGCATGAGGGCATAGGTGTAGTGGCCGCCGATCATCAGAATGGCCGCGTGGACCGCAATGAGCGCGTACACCAGGTTGGTGAAGCGAAGCCGCGGGTAGAGCCAAATCAGGGCGGGGATGCCAATGACGGCGGGCAAGACCTCCAGAAACCACGTGAAGACGTCGTGGCATCCGATGAAGGACCAGACAAACACTGCGATCACCCCGGCCAACAAGACCTTGGGCGTGAACTCATCCGTCTGCATATTGCCAAACTCCAAGTGCCGGCACGGCAGGCAAGAGTGCCTGCGCCACTTTACAGGTTCTTCTCGAATAGCGCCAGGATACGCTTGTATTCGTCGGCCCAACTGGTAGGTTGCACGAAGCCGTGGTTCTCCACGGGATACACCGCCAGCGACCAGTTTTCCTTGCGCAGTTCGATGAGCTTCTGTACCAGCCGCACGGTGTCCTGGAATTCCACGTTGGTGTCCACCATGCCGTGGCAGATCAGCAGCGCGCCTTTCAATCCTTGAGCGAAGTAGATGGGGGACGACTTGCGGTACGCCTCCGGATCGGTCTGCGGGACGTTCAGGATATCCGATGTGTAGCCGTGGTTGTAGAGCGCCCAGTCGGAGACGGGCCGGAGAGCGGCGCCCGCCGCGAACACCTCGGGCTGGGTGAACATCGCCATCAGGGTGATGAATCCGCCGTAACTGCCGCCGTAGAGACCAATCTTTTTGGGGTCCACACCCTGCTCCGCCGCCAGGTATTTCGCGGCGTCCACGATATCATCCAGATCTTTGCCGCCCATGTGTTCGTAGACGGCGGTGCGCCAGTCGCGTCCGTATCCGGCCGAGCCGCGGTAGTCCACATCGATCACGGTGAAACCGCGCTCCATCAGGATGTGGTGGAACAGGTACTCGTGATAGTAGGTGGACCATTTGTGGTCCACGTTTTGCAGATAACCGGACCCGTGCACGAAGACCACCCCGGGCCCGCCTCGCCGGGCGTTGGCGGGCTTGAACAGACGCGCCGGCACCGCCACCCCATCGCGGGCGGTGAAGGTCACGATGGGCACGTCCAGCCACTGGTACTGCCAGAATTCCGGCGAGGGCGAAGCGGTGAGCTTCTGGCTTTCTGCCAGCGGGCGATTCTCCTGAAGGTACAGCTCCGGCGGTTTGTTGGTGTAGGAGTAGATGTCGGCGATCCAGCGCTCATCGGGCGAGAGCGTGGCCGCGTGCTTGCCCGGCGCGGCGGTCAGACGGGTCAGCGGACCGCCCTCCGCGCCCATCTCATAGAGGTGCTGTTCGTAGGATGTCTCCTTGCTGGCGGTGAGATAGAAATGCGACTTGTCCTTCGACTGGCGGACGTTGAGGACTTCCCACTTGCCCGAGGTGAGCGCGCGAGGCTCGCCGCCATCGAAGGGAACGGCATACAGGTGAGAGTATCCGGTGCGTTCGGATTGAAAAAAGACCTCGCGGTCGTTCTTCATCCAGCCGATGGTGTTCGCGCCGGGACCATCCACCCAGGCGCTGTCGTGATCGGTGTTCAGCACGCGCGTTTTCCCGGTGGCCGGGTCCAGGGCGAGGATCCACCGATCCTTGTTGTCGGCCGCCCGGGCCACAATCACCGCCTTGGTTCCGTCCTCGGACCAGACGGGCTGGAAAAGCTGCACGTCGCGCTCCTGCGGGGTGGGAGGCCGCGCTGTCCCGGAGGCGGCGTCTCTCGCGGTTCCCATCTGCACGGCCACGGTGGCGCCATCTCTCGCGGTTCCCATCCGTTGGGTGGCGCGATCGGGAGGAGTCAGTTTCTGCCCATGATCCACCCATTTCACGTCGCCTGTTTCGACGTCGATCACCGCCACGCGCGCGCGCGATTGGGTATCGCCGACGTTGGGGCGGCCGGGGATATCTTCCGTATAGACGGACTCCGTGACGTAGGTGGGAACGATGGTGTTCTTGGCGTTGGCGGGGGCTTCGACGACAGTCGCGATGACGTACTTCTCATCGGGTGAAAGCTGCAGGGCGGTTACGTTCTGGCGGGCCTGCAGGGTGAACGGCTTGCGCGGGTTTTCCTTTTTCCGCCGGGCGTCGTCTTCCTCGCGCCGGGCGACGCGGTCGCGGATGACCTCCAACAGTTCCTTCTGCTCCTTCTTGAGGTACTCCTGGCTGTCGGTGCCCTTAGGCTGCTCGCCGGCGGCCGGCGGCAACGCCCCTCCGCGTCCTCCCCGTCCGCCCAGGCCTTGCCCCTGCCCGAGTCCGCCACCGGTTGCCGCGGTTCCACCGCCAGGAACTGTGGCGGCTGCGGCGCGCACATCGGTCATCTGTACCAGCAGGCCGGTATCGAGCGACATCACGTACAGGTTGCCGGCGCGGGTGAACGAGATCCGTTTGCCGTCGGGCAGGAACCGCGGATTCACCTCGGCGTCGGTGGTCTTGGTGATCTGCTGCGTCTTCCCCGTAGCGGCGTCGTAGACGAAGAGATCGCCATCGCGCGCGTAGGTGGTGAGACGCTTGTCCTTGGTGGTATCGCCGAAGGCCGGCGGCGCGAGCTTGGCTTCATCGCCGGAGAGTTTCCGCAGGCCGGAGCCGTCGCGCTCCACCACGTATGTGTCGAAAGGCG
>JAIQFL010000045.1 GCA_020073365.1 Terriglobia bacterium
CCATTTATTACGGTTTCGCGGACGCCTCCATGTCGGTCAACGGCGAGCCGCCCACATCGGGCCAGAGAATTGCACTGCTCGGCATCCTCATCTTCATTTTCAGCCTGATCGGCGCGTTCATTGGGATGGCGTATGGAGCCGGGGAAGGCGATGTACGCGCGGTGTATCCGGGCAAGCTGACGTCACTGGATGCCCTGCTCTCCGGGAAGTTGTTCTCGACCAACGTGGCCCGGTCCATTCTGGCCGGAGGGGCCACGGCAGGCGCTATGCTTCTGGTCCAGAATGTGGCCTTGTTCGCCACGCACGCGATGTGTCCCGTGGACGATCACGACCTTGTCAGCAGCCTCATCGCGGCTTTTCCGCTGGGCGAGGCTTTCTCCGACACGGCTCTGAATGCCTTGGCCATCGCGGCATTCGGCCTGCTGATGCCCATCGCGCTTTTGCGGCCCCGGGTGCGAAAAGAGTGGATCTTCTACACGCTGCTGCCTCTCTTTTCGATGTTGTGCGCGGCAATCTGGTGGGCGGACTCATCCGCCTGGCGGAATTTCATCATCTCGGTACTGGTCCCCATAGCGGTTGCTTGTGTGCCGTTCTTTTATGGCGACCTGCTGGCCTCGATCAGCAGCATCGTCGCCTTTGATATCGTCGGCAAATTGATTTACCGAAGCGCCGTTTCGCCGTACTGGGCACGGATCAGCGCTCCGGTGGTCTACGTGGGAATCGTCTTCCTGCTGATGGAGGTCTACTTTGCCTGGCGCGGCAGGACGTACCAGGAGGGAGAGGTCCGGCCGCTCTACGCACGGTTCCTCGCGGAGCGCCTGGCACTGCGGGCGGAAATCGGCGCCGCCCGGCAGGCGCAACTGCGGCTCTTGCCCGATCGGCCGCCCAGCATGGCAGGACTCTCGATCGCCGGCTCGTGCGTTCCGGCGCGCGAGGTGGGGGGAGACTTCTACGATTTTTATGCGCTCGACGATCATCGTCTGGGGGTATTCCTGGCAGAGGGCGGAAACCGCGAGCTCGGTTCGGCCATGGCGATCGCGCTGGCCAAGGGCTATCTGCTCTATGCCACGCGGCTGGACCTGAGTCCCGTGGAGATCCTCCGGCGTCTACGGGAGGCGCTCTCTACCACCTTGCACGACGAGAATGCCGGCGTGTCCATGCTGTACGCGGTCATCGATACGCGCGCCGCCACCATCCGGTTCGCCCGGGCAGGAGATTCGCCGCGGTTGGTGATCAACGGGAACCCGGCGGTGGAGGAACTCGCCGCCAGCCGGGCGAATGAGATGGCCATCCAGCACGGCCTCGCCATGCTTGCGCCGAAAGATGCGCTGGTGTTCTACACCGACGGTCTGGCCGTGCAGATTGCGGAAGAAAAGCGCGAGCGCGTGGACCGATTCCTGGCAAAAACCGCTTCCAAAATGCGCGATGGCTCGGCTGCCGAGCTGCACGCCGCCATCTTCAAGGCCGCCATCAAACGCAAGCATGAGGCTCCGCCCGACGATGTCACCGCGGTGGTGGTTCGTCTGGAGGAGCCTCGTGAGCGGGCCATGGAGGTGGTGGCCTGAAACGGCTTCGCATCCCGGGCCTGTCGGCTCTCGCGGGCCTGATCCTCCTGGCGATTCTGTTTCCGCGGGTGGACCCGTCCGCCAAGGAGCAGTTGACTTTGAACCGGCGCCGCGCCATCGAGCGGGTCAGGCAGATGGCGTCCCGGTATGGTGTGGACACGGCGGGGTGGAGCGTCGCAGTCACCGATCAGACAGACGCGAAGCACAGAGCATATCTGGCAGCTTACCCGGATGATCCGGCCGCCAGGCTCTTCGGCTTGCTGAGGTTGAATGTCGTCTTGATCGAGCCGGGCGGGCAGCATAAAGTCCGAATGGCGTTGTTGGCGGATGGCCGGCCTGCGGAATGGAAATGGGATGGCGCCGTAAACGGGCCAGAGACTCAGCCGAAACCCAGTCCCGCGCCCGATACGATCCTGGCGGACTTTATAGGCGCGAAGCGTGGGACGTTCACTCCGGCCGGCGTGTCGGACGATGGCGCGCTCCGCTACGACTGGGAGTGGCGGGCGGCCGATCGATTCCCGCTCCTGGCCTCCGTGAAACTGGAGCAGAAGGCGGGTGTGTTGCGGTCGGTAGTACTGGCGCCAGTCTATCGGGACGCCTTCGAGGAGCAGTTCAAGCGCAGCCAGGACGACACGTTCGCGACGGTAGCCAAGCTGGTCGGGGTCGTGGTGTGGACGGCGGGGCTGGGTCTGTTCCTGTGGCGGGCGATTTTCGGAAAACGGCGCTGGCGCATTCCGCTCATGTTGCTCGCGGCGCAGCTTGTGTGGGTTGCGGTCAGTTTTTGGGGGGGCACGTACTACCAGGAATTCCTGGGGCGAAAACAGAGCGTTATGGACGCCCTTTTCTTCATCGCCGGCGAGAATTCGGACATTTTCTGGTCGTTCTTCTGGTTGTTTGTGTTTGCAGGCGCGGGATATGCCATTCACACGGCCGGGAATCGCGAGAAATGGTACACGCTCGACCTGATTTCGCGCGGTCGGATTCTGAATCGCACGGTGGGCGAATCCCTCGCGATCGGCTTGCTGAGTGGAATCGGGCTGGCGGCCCTGCCCTACCTGGTCGCGGCGATCCGTTGGCTCCCCGGCGTGGCCCTGGACTTCCGCTCGATGGACGCGATGGTGGCGCCTTTCCCCTCTATCGTGGCGCTGCGGTTGTCCGCCGCGGTTCCAGCCCTGGCGCTCTTCGGATTCCTGTTTCCGCTTACTCGACACCTGCGGAAACCCCTTTGGTTTTGGGCGGTGTTCGTTTCCGCGGGAGTCCTGGTGGTGGTGGATTCGATGCCGTTCCGGGCCGCCGTACCAGCCCTGGCCACCGCCGTGGTACTGTTCGGTGGCTACCTGCTGATTTACCTCCGGAGCGATCTTCTAGCGGCGATGACTGCCATGATCGCAGCTAGAGCCGTCGTTGTCCCCTGTCTGCTGTTGACCCAACCGTTCTTGCGTGATTCCGCCCTCGGGTTGGTGGCCCTGGGCGTGGCAGCCATCGCGGCATCCGTCTATTGGGCAGTTCGCGGACCCGAGCCCGACGCGGAGCCTGAGTCGTATGCAACCCGGTTTTCGGCGGAGCCCGAGGTGCCCGCCAGATCGGAGCGCGAGCGTTTGCAGGCCGAGTTTCAAGTGGCTCGCAAGGCTCAGCAGGACGCGTTGCCCGCCGCTCCGCCGGTGGTGGATGGATACTCTCTGGCCGGCTGGTGCGAACCCGCGCAGCAGGTGGGCGGCGACCTGTACGACTATTTCCCGCTTCCCGACGGCCGCCTTGGAATTGCCGTGGCCGACGTTTCGGGAAAGGGCGTTCCCGCGGCGTTGTACATGATGGTGACCAAAGGGCTGCTCGCCGCAGTCTCGCGGGATAGCAACCAGTTGGCTTACATCCTGGAGCAGATCAACCTTCATTTGTATCGTGCGTGCCGGAAGAAGGTCTTCGTCACCATGGCGGCGGTGGTTTTGGACCCATCCAACCGCCGCTTGGAGTACGGCCGGGCCGGGCACAATCCCATGGTGTGGCGCCGGCGGCGGCGAGGTGAAACGAAGCTCGTGAAACCGCCCGGACTGGGACTGGGAATGACCCCTGGCGAGCGCTTCAACCGCAGCCTCCGGATCGAGGAACTGGACCTGGAGCCTGAAGATGCCATCGTGCTCTATTCGGACGGCATTACGGAGGCGGTGAACCACTCCATGGAACAATTTGGCGAGGAGCGGCTGATGCGCTCCGTGGAAAGCACGGACGGCCGGTCCGCCACCGAGAGCCGGGACGCCATTCTGCGCGACCTGGCCGCTTTCATGGGTCCGACGCCCGCGAGGGACGACATCACGCTGGTGGTGATCCGGGCGTAGCCTGAGTAGCACGGGCATTTCCGGCCGCGGATCCCTGGACTTGCCTGTGTTGGTTGGTGCTCGTCCGAAAATCTGAGCGTCTCCCCTCTTGACAGGCTGGTGCGTCCGGCACCGTCCCTTTAATCTGAACGCATGGGCAAGCTGACAAACCGCGTTCCAGCGGCCCTGGGCGTTCAGCGCCGATTGGGTGCATCGATCCACGCTGGATGGGATGGGGGAGGTAAGAAAGCATGCTGTTCCGTTTGACGATTTTGGGTAGTATTCTCTGTCTCGCCGCGGCCAACGTTCTGGCGGACGAGACGGCCGATCGCGGCAAGCTGGCCGGCAAGTGGCAACCTAAGGCCGGCGAGAAGAACGATTACGGGACCTGGACGTTGGAAGAAGACAACGGTTCGATTCGAGTCACCGAGGAGTCCAACGGCCAGAAGATCGCGGAGTACGAATGCAACACCATGGGACGCGAATGCAACATCAAGGAGGCCGGCCACGCGGCCAAGGTGTCGATGTGGTACAACGGACCCAAATTGGTCGAAATGCGAATCCGCGGTTCCGAGGTGGTCAAGAGGTTATTCCACGTAACGGGCGATGGGGACATGCTGGAGTTGGAAGTGATTCCGATTGAGCCGGGTGGTCAATCCGAAGTGATCCACATGAGTTGTCTTCGCGAGGAAGCCGGCCACAAGCCCCAATAATTGGCCTCCGACCCGATGCCGGCCGGCCGGCGGGATCGTTCCGTTACGAACTCGTCGGTCGGCCGGGACAGCGCGCGGGCATCACCCTTGGATGCCCGTGCGCGAAACCGAGTCTATCCGCCGATCTGGATCGACTTCGCTACGTCGCCGCGGCGCTCAGGCGTGAATCTTACCGAGACCGTCTTGTTCACGTCCTGCGTCAGGTCGTTCAGAGTGACGACCTGATCGCCGGACTTGATCAGCGTCTTCGCGGTGACGACCATATCGAAGGGAACTCCACTGGGAGGTTCGACAACCACCAGTTTCTGATCTGGATTGACCAAAGTGATCTTCCCGGAAATGGTTTCCGGCGGCCACGCGCTCCGCATGGCCGCGGTCGTCGTCATCTTCTTGTTTGTTTTGGCCGCGGGTCCGTTTGCCGCGGTCAGAGGAATCGCCACCAACAGCGTACACACCGTGGCGGCGAGCATCGATAATTTGACTTTCATTGTGGTTTACCTCGTATTGATGAGCGGGAACGGGTCTACGCCGCGCGGCAGGCCGAAGCCTGTCGAGGGTTTTACGAGGAGGCTCATGCCCCCAGGCTCTGCCTCAGGTCCCGATACTCTTTTGAAACACTCGAGTACTCGACAGCGTTCCCGACGGACCGCGTCAAGCTCTTTCCTTCGTTATACAGGTTGTTCAGGTAGTTCCGATATGTGGCGAGCCACAGTTCTTTCGAGTGGGTGTTGCCGAACACGATGGCGTCTTGAGCGTTGTCGGCCATCAGCCGGGTGGTCACCGCGATTCGATCGATCACCCGCTGCTGCCACGGGGCCACCGCGCGGCGTATGGTCTCCAGGCGGCACAGCTTGGCGCCAATGTCATTGATATCGCCCCTAAGACGGTTCAATTGGTATCCGTAGGTCTGCCAACTCAGCTCCGGAGTCCCGGTAAAGCTCTGCAGCCTGTCGGCACGGTACAAGGCCTCCTGGGCGTCGGATTGAACTTCTTTAAATATCGTGTTGGCTTCGCCCTGGAAGTTCCACGTATAGGATGCGGCAGTCGGTCTTCCGGCCACGCATTCATGGGTCACTGCCGCAGCCGCTGGTTGGGCTGACACGGCCATCGCGACGGAAATGCAACTGCTCCATAGCAGCGCTCGGAGTCTCATTTCAGTTCCTCTTTCTCCTCCTATATTTATTTGACACACCGGTCAGGCGGGCTGAGTATCCTGTCGAGGCTGTATGCCGCCCTGCCTAGGTGAAATCCAGCGCCGATTCCCGAATCACGCAACATAGCTCGGATGGGAGACCAGAACTTCCGCGCCTGACCGCGTCCCGTTTCGGCCAGCGGGGTTACGGCAGCCGCGCTCAGCGCGCGCACCGAGAGTTGTATCCGTTTTGCCCACTACGCGAATCGATGCCGATGCACACGCTATAAGTCGAAAGGCGAAAAAACGCACAGTCGGGAGTTCCTGTGCCACAATGATCAGTCGGAGGTAGTTTTTGGCGAACTCGTTTACGGTCGCACGTTCCCGTGAGGGCGATATTTCAGTTCTTTCCCTGCATGGATATCTGGATGCACATACGGCTCCCCAATTCGAGAAGGCCGTTCAGGAAGAGTACGATGCGGGTCGCTTCCGGATCATCGTGAACTGTGTGGGTTTGACCTATATCTCATCCGCGGGTCTGGGCGTCTTCATGAGTTTCATCGAGGATGTGCGGGAGGCCAACGGGGATATCAAGATCTGTTCCGTATCCGATACGGTCTACCAGGTGTTCGAGATCCTCGGCTTCCCCTCGCTCTTCGATATTCTGGCGGACCAGGCAACCGCGGTGCAGCGGTTTTCCGAAGTGCCCACCAAGGAGAATTAACCATGGACTCGCTGGAACGCACCTTTCAACTGCACGTGCCGTCCTCGACCGAGAACCTGGCAATGATCCGGGACTTCGTGGGCAAGATCGGCGAGCGCGCGGGCATGAACCCGGCCGAACTGGTAAGGCTGGAACTGGCGGTGGATGAAGCCTGCGCCAATGTCATCGAGCATGCCTACGGATCGGACGACACGCGCGAGGTCACTGTGAAGGCCACGCTCGACTCCGAGACCGTTGAAATTAAAATTGTGGACACTGGCCGGGGCTTCGATCCTTCGGTCATCGAACAAGCCAACCTGGAGCAACTGGCCAGCCAGCGCAAGAGCGGAGGGCTCGGTATGCGCCTTATCCGGTCGGTGATGGACGAGGTCCAATACCAGATCGTGCCCGGGCAGAAGAATGAGCTGCGCATGGTGAAGCACCTGAAGAAAAAGGAACCCTCCCCGAGTTCCTGATCCCCATGCCCCTGCGCCCACGGCTGGAGCACTACTTCGACTTCCAAAAGCTCGGCGCCGATTGGAGGACCGAGATCCTGGCCGGGTGCACTACGTTCATGACGATGGCGTACATCGTCTTCGTAAACCCCGCGATTCTGCATGAGACCGGCATGCCGTTGGCCGCGGTGACGGCGGCCACGTGCCTCTCGGCGGCTGCCGGCAGCTTTCTCATGGGAGGCTTCGCGAAATACCCCATCGCGCTGGCGCCCGGCATGGGGCTGAACGCGTACTTCACCTACTCGGTGGTGAAGGGAATGGGGGTGCCGTGGCAAGCCGCGCTGGGTGCCGTTTTCATTTCCGGGGTGGCGTTTTTCCTGCTGACTCTGCTGGGAGTGCGCCAACTCATCATCGCGGCCATCCCGGTGGAACTGTACGCCGCGGTCGGGGCCGGCGTGGGGCTGTTCATCGCGCTGATCGGCTTCCGCAATTCCGGAATCATCGTGCCCAACGCGGCCACTACCGTGACGCTCGGCAATCTGAACGACAAGAGCACGGCGCTGGCATTGTTCGGACTGCTGCTCATCGGCGCGCTGATGGCGTGGCGCGTGCGCGCGGCCATGCTGATCGGCATTCTGACGACCACGGTGGCCGGCCTGATCACGGGTGTCGCGAAGTGGAACCCGCAATTCTACAGCCTGAGCGACCTCTCCGCCACCGCTTTCAAACTCGACGTGCCGGCCGCCTTGCGCATCGGCTTTCTCGAAATCATCTTCGTGTTCCTGTTCATTGACCTGTTCGACAACATCGGAACCCTGGTGGCGGTGGGCAAGAAGGCCAACCTGTTTGACAAGACGCACCAGATCCCGCGAGTTAACCGCATCCTGCTTTCCGATGCGACGGCGACCATCGTGGGATCGCTCACGGGCACGTCCACCGTGGTGAGTTACATCGAAAGCGCCGCGGGTGTAGCCGCCGGTGGCCGCACGGGAGTGACTGCCATCGTCACCGGTCTGCTGTTTCTCGCGGCTTTGTTCGTAGCACCGGTGGTGGGCGCGATTCCCGCCGCGGCTACCGCGCCGGCGCTGATCATTGTGGGTGGACTGATGATGTCGGTAGTGGGAGAGATCCGGTGGGACGATCCGGAAGTGGCTCTCCCGGCGTTTCTCACCATGATGACGATCCCGCTGACGTTCAGTATCGCCAACGGCCTGGCATTCGGCTTCACGGCGTTCACGCTGATCAAATTGCTGCGCGGGAAGTGGCGGCAGGTGAGCTGGTTCGTGTGGGTGCTGACGGGGCTGTTTGTGGCGCGGTTTGTGTATCTGGCGCGGTAGGGAGCCCGCTGCACTCGCGGGCGCGGGTTCGTCAAGTGCGTTGGCTATTCGAGTGCATGCGATCACGGTGAATGAAACGCGCAGTGGTGCTCGCATTCGCGGCTTCCCTGGCAGCCCAGGAGTCGCATTTCGACGTGCGTTCGCGCCTGGTGCTAGTCCCCGTGACCGTAACGGATCTGAGAGGCCGCTCCATCGATGGCCTGGAAGCCTCGGATTTCCTGCTGTTCGACAACGACCGGCCGCAGAAAGCTACTGTCGACACGATTGACACAGGTGTGGCTCCCATCGCACTGGTCGTCGCTGTACAGACATCCGGTATTTCTGCCGCGGTTCTCGAGAAAGTGCGGAAAATCGGAGCGATGATTCAACCGCTGATCACCGGCGAGCGCGGCTGTGCGGGAGTGGTTTCATTCGATCAGCGCGTTTTGTGGATCGAGGACTGCACGAAGGACCCGGACGCGCTCGGAAGGGCGTTCCACCAACTCCAACCTGTACTCCGACCCGGGGAGGACAAGGACGCGCGCATGCTCGACGCCGTGCAATCGTCCGTCGAGCATCTGGGCCGCCGGCCGAATGCGCGCCGCGTGCTGTTGCTCATTTCTGAATCGCGTGACCGGGGCAGCGAGACCGCCCTGGATGCGGCTAAGGCTGCGGTCCAAACGGCGGGAGTAACCGTATACGCAGCAACCTACTCGGCTATCAAGACAGCGTTCACCTCCAAACTTCCGGTCAGTCGACCGCGCCGGCCACTAAAGCCGAAGACGCCCAACGACGAGACGGGGACTGTAAACGGTATGCCGCCAGGCAAAAACAATCCATGGCCCAAGCATCTTCCGCCAGAACAGCAGGTGGATGTTCTCGCCGGAATCGGCGAGCTTGCGCGTCTCCACCAGACCAACACCACGGAGGTGCTGACGAAGAGCACCGGGGGTACAACATTCCCGTTCACCAGGCAGAAGGCGCTCGAGGAGGCAATCGGGAAGCTCGGAGCCGAACTGCACACGCAATATGTGGTCAGCTTCGTGCCGGAGTCGTCGGCTCCGGGGTATCACACGCTCGAAGTGCGGATCGCTCGGGCCGGCGAGTTTCGCATACGCGCGCGGCCGGGATACTGGTCGACAGAAGAGTCGCGATGAAAGCGCCACACTTTTTTCATGAGGCCAAGCGAGCAGGGGCGGCGCGATCTTCAACGGGGTGCATTGAGTGGTTGGGGGGCTGCCACCCGTGGCATAGGCGCTAAATGACTGCCCTGTGCGGCGGTCTTGGTGGGGCAGGCCCTTTGGCCTGCCAAGAAAAAATGAATCAACTTGGCAGGCGGAACCGCCTGCCCCACCAACTCCGCCCCGAGTGACCGTGCCGATCAGGCCCGGATAGATCGCCATTGCTTTGAGCGCTGTTGACATGGCTTCATTGCGCCTTGCTCTCGCTGGGGGATGGGCCGAAGCCGCAACGTTCTCGCATGCGTTGCCGGAATCGTTCCCGCTCCTCAGGCGTCATGTGCCTGGAGCGAGAGAGACCGTGGCCTGCAAATCCGCCGAAGAGGATCCGGCACAGCGCCAGCATTCCAAGGGCCTGCCAGAAGCTAATCTGGCGCCAGCCGAAGAGCGACGGCACCAGCCAATTCCACAGTTGCAGCACTACTTCGCCACCGATGGCGATACATAGCAGGAATCCGCAGATCGCCAGCGGAGCCAGGAAAATCCATCTCCTTCTCATCCTCATCTTCAGTTCCTCATGCTTTCGTAAAATTCGTCGTAAATGCTTTGCAATCGCTCGCGCAGATGCAGCACCGCATAGCGCTTCCGGGAGAGCAGTGTATTCACGCTCACACCGGTCTCGGCGGCCATCTCCCTGAAGCTGCGGCCCTCCAACTCGTGCGCAACAAAGACCTTGCGCTGCTCCTCCGGCAGCTCGTCGACCGCCAACTCGAGTTCATCGAGAAGTGCGCTGCTGGCGTAAAGCGCCTCCGGTCCGGCATCGGGCGAAGGCAGCAGGTCTTCCAACTGCAGCCGTTCGTCGTCCTCGTCCGCGACGGCCGTATCGCTGAAGCTCTCCGGGCTCTTCTTCCGGAAGAGATCGGTGATGCGATTGCGCGCCACGCGAAATAGCCAGCCGGTGACGTGCTCGATCGGCATCAGCAGGCGGTTCGCTTCCACCAGCTTGTAGAACACGTCCTGCAGAATGTCCTCGGCGTCGCGCGGGTCGGGCACGCGCCGGCGAATGAAGTTGAGCAGCCGGGACTGCTCCCGCTTGACCACTTCGGAGATCCGCCGGTCCTGTTCGAGTGCCATCTGCTCCAGGCCTGCCGCGTCGTTCATCTACGGTTGTAGACGAATGAGGGGGTGCGGATATTGTAGGTCGCCAGGCCAACCGTGGAGCCGGCCCCCTTCTCAGCCTTCGTCCTCCGCCGGGATATCGAAATTCACCAGCTCTCCGCGGAAGCCGCGGGTTTTCCAGGCTCCGAAGGCAATGCCTGCGGCCATCCAGATGCTGCCGGCGATCTGCGCGGTGCGGCTGAGATTCAGCCAGAGCAGCAGGCACACGGCAAAGCCCAGGGCCGGCGGGATCAGGTTGCGCAGCTTTTTTTCCGGGGCGCGCACGTAGTAGCGCACCAGGGCCGCAGCGTTGACGCCCATGAACGCGATCAGCGCCCCGAAGTTCAGCATCTGCGCGCCCAGATCGTAATCCAGAATGAAGGCCCCGATCAGGCTCACCACGCCTACGAACACCACGTTATTGCGCGGAACGTGCCGCTTCTGGTCGATCGCGCCGAAGAACGATTTCGGTAGGGCATTGCTGCGTCCCATGCCGAACAGCAGGCGCGCGGCGCCCAGTTGCGCGCCCATGCCGGAACCGAAATTCGCCACCACCAGGGTGAAGCCGACAATCGCGAAGAGCGGCGCCCACATCCGCCCGGCCACGTAGACGAACGCCGTGGTCTCGTCCGGGAACGGTTGGGAGGCCGGCCAGGCCAGTTGTGCGGCGTACACCTCAAGCGCGGAAAGCAGGCCGATCACTACGCAGGTCAGCACCGTGGCGAGTAGGATATTGCGGCGCGGATTCTCCGCCTCTTCCGATAGAGTCGAGATCCCGTCGAAGCCAATGTAGGTGAGTACCGCGATGGAAGTGCCTCCCAGCACGGCTCCGGAGCTGAAGGTCGCCGGGTCATAGAAGGGCTGCGTAAAGAACCCTACGCCGCCATGCGGGTGGCCGAAGATGTAGCGCGCGGCGCACACGAAGAAAATCGCGATCACCACCCCCATGCCCGCGGCCAGCCCGGCGTTCATCCGGGCCGATGTGCGAATCCCCTGGATGTTCAGCCCGGTGAACAGCAGCGCGAAGATGACTGCCCAGCCCCAGTAGGGGATGGCGGGAGCGAAGACGTGAGCCTGCTGGCTGACCCAGATGATGCAAATCATGGGGTTCAGCATGTAGTCCATGACCATGCTCCAGCCCGTGACGTAGCCCAGCGCGGCATTGATCTCCTGGCCGACGTAGGTGAAAGCCGAGCCGGCGCTGGGATAGGCGCGCGCCATCCGTCCGTAACTGATGGCGGTGAACAGCATCGCCACCATGGCGATGAGGATGGTGGTGACCACGTGTCCCCGGCCGCGATTGCTGAGCACCCCGAAAACCGACATCGGCGCTGTGGGCTGGATCACGATGACACCGTAAAGGATGAGATCCCACAGCCCCAGAGCGCGGCGGAGGCGGGGTTTTTCAGTTCCCGGACTGGACATAGAGCTTCAATTTTACCTTCATGCATGGGTGGGGCACGCTTTAGCTTGCCGTGCAAATCAAATACCATTGAGGTGGGCAAGCTAAAGCATGCCCCACCTTTAGGGAGGAAAGCCTTGCCTGGAAGCGTTGTTTCGATCCATCGGAAATTCACCTACGCTCTGCTAACGATTGCGTGGTGCACCGCCCCGTACGGCCTCAAACCGGCCTGGAGCCAGACCGGGCCTGCCGGGAACAGCTCGAGAATCGACCTGGCGAAGGGATGGCTGATCCAATCCTCCGCCAAAGTGACAGACAAGGGCGATGTCGTCTCGAGCAGCAAGTTTCAACCCCGCGAATGGGTTCCGTCGAGTGTCCCCTCGACGGTAGTGACAGCCCTGGTGAACAACAAGGTCTATCCCGATCCCGACTTCGGAATGAACTTGAGGTCCATTCCAGGCACCAGCTACAACATCGGACAGAATTTCTCGAACATCGCCATGCCGGCGGATAGCCCCTTCGCCGTGCCGTGGTGGTACCGCACCGAATTCAAGCTGGCGCCCGCGGTGAAGGGAAAGAGGCTGTGGCTGAACTTCGACGCCATCAACTATCGGGCAAATATCTGGTTGAACGGACATCAGGTGGCGACATCCGGCGAGGCCCTCGGGATGTATCGCATGTTCGAGTTCGACATCACCGATATCGCGCTGCCGGGAGCGGTCAACAGGCTGGCCGTTGAGGTGATCCCTCCCACCCAGAACGATCTCACCCTGACTTTCGTCGATTGGAATCCCATGCCGCCCGACAAGGACATGGGCCTGGTCCGCGAGGTGTATATCCTCACCAGCGGCCCGGTCGCCATGCGCAACGTACAAGTGGTCACCCATCTGGACAACCCGCCGGACAAGGCGCATCTTACCCTCTATGCGGACCTGAAGAATGCGGGCGGCCAGGCGGTGGAAGGCACGCTGAAGGGGACCATCGGCAGCATCGCCGTTTCGAAAAAGGTGCGGCTTCCGGCCGGAGAATCCACGCGCGTGACGATTAATCCCGAGGAAAACCCGCAGCTCAACATCGAACATCCCAAGTTGTGGTGGCCGTATGGCCTGGGGGCGCAGGAGCAGCACCATCTGCGCATGGAATTCGAGTCGGGCGGAGCCGTTTCCGACCGGCAGGATGTCGAGTTTGGAATTCGCGAGTTCACCTCCGAAATGGATGCCAAACAGCATCGGCTCTTCAAGCTGAACGGGAAGAACATCCTAATTCGGGGCGGCGGATGGTCGCCCGACATGCTGATGCGGTACGACGATGAGCGCGAGGAAAGCGAGATCGCCTACGCCCGCGATATGCATCTGAACACCATCCGGCTGGAAGGCAAAATGATGAACCAGCACTTCTTCGACACCACGGACCGGTACGGAGTGATGGTCATGCCGGGATGGTGTTGCTGCTCGTTCTGGGAGCGCTGGCGAAACTGGAAGCCGGAAGATTACAAGATCGCGGGCGAGAGCTTGCGGGATCAGATCCGCCGGCTGCGGAACCACGCCAGCGTCTTCGTGTTCCTCTATGGGAGCGACGAGTCTCCCAACGATGAGGCGGAGAAGGTCTATCTGAAGGTGCTGGAAGAGGAGCACTGGCCCAATCCTTCGGTCTCCTCCGCCGCCGCCCGTAAGACCACAGCCACCGGTTCCACCGGCGTCAAGATGACCGGGCCCTACGAATACGTCGCGCCCAACTACTGGCTCCTGGATCAGCAGCGGGGCGGCGCATTTGGATTTAACACCGAGACCAGCCCCGGCCCGGCCATTCCGGTGCTGGAGAGTCTCAAGGAGATGCTGCCGAAGGAACACCTCTGGCCTATCGATGAGTTCTGGAACTTTCATGCCGGCGGCGGCAGCTATCGGACGGTCAATGTCTTCCGGGCCGCGCTGGAGGGCCGCTACGGCAAGGCCAAAGATTTGGATGACTTCCTGAGAAAGAGCCAGGTGATGACTTACGAAGGCGAGCGCGCCATGTTCGAAGCCTTCGGCCGGAACAAATACGGCGCAACCGGAGTAGTGCAGTGGATGCTCAACAATGCCTGGCCATCGATTATTTGGCATCTCTACGACTGGTATCTGCGGCCCGGCGGAGGTTACTTCGGAACCAAAAAGGCCAACGAGCTGTTACACGTGCAATACTCTTACGATGACCAGTCTATTGTAGTAGTAAATTCCCATTACCGCGCCTTCGCGGGCTACAAGGTTACCGCGAAGGTCTATAACATGGACTTAGCCGAGAAGTTTTCTAAGTCGGCTGCGGTGGACATTGCCGAAGATACCGCCACGCGGGTGTTTGAGCTTCCCGCGATCGACGGGCTTTCCAAGGCCTATTTTGTGAAGTTGACCCTTCAGGACCCTGCCGGGAAGCTGGCGAGCTCTAATTTCTACTGGCTTTCGACGCAGCCGGATGTCTCCGACTTCGCCGCCGGCAACGGCCGCTACACACCGATCAAGACGTACGCAGACCTCACAGGGCTGGAGCAACTGCCGGAAGTCAAAGTGAAGGTCACTTCTCGTACGGAGCATAAGGGCGCGGAGGATATAGAACACGTGGTGGTCGAGAATCCCACGTCCCAGCTTGCTTTCTCGGTTCATTTGACGGTGCTGGGGAAGGTTGGAGGGGACGTCCACCCGGTCCTTTGGGAAGATAATTACTTCGAGCTGATGCCGCACGAGAAGCGGGAAATTGCGGCCAGTTTCCAGAAGAAGTTACTGGGCGGAGCTAAGTCGCACATCAAAGTGGATGGCTGGAATGTGTCTGAATAACACGGCCACTGGAGAGTCAGGCCAAGCGTCCCGATGAGTCGGAACGCGGCAGGCACGAGTGCTTGCGCCACGAAGGCATGAAGACTATCGGAGCAGTCGATATTGGCGGCACCAAGATTGCCGCCGGCGCTGTCACGGTAGACGGCACGGTCTTGGGCCGGTTGGAATGTCCCACCGCGCCGCGTGATGGCTTTCCAGCCGCCATGCGCCGAACGGCAGAGATGCTGAGGGAGTTGGGCCGATCGACCGGCGCCGGGTACGCCGGCATTGGTGTTGCCTGTCCCGGCCCGCTCGATCCGTTTGCGGGCATCGTCGGCGATGTGGGCACGCTACCGGGGTGGCAGGGCGGCAACCTCGTGGAGGCGCTCGAGGGGGCGTTCGGCGTAAGCGTGGTGGTAGAAAACGATGCCGATGCAGCGGCCCTCGCGGAGGCGAACTGGGGCGCGGCCAGGGGGAGCAGCCGTTTCATTTACGTAACCATCAGCACCGGCATCGGCGCGGGCATCATTCTCTCGGGGGAACTCTACCGCGGTGTAGACGGAGCACACCCGGAGATCGGGCACATGGTGCTCGACTTCTCGGGTCCGCTTTGCTACTGCCACGCGCGCGGCTGCTGGGAGTGCCTGGCCAGCGGTCCTGCGATGGTGGCGTGGATGCGGGAGCAGCGTCCGGATCCGTGCGGGCTGACGGCTTCCCGGATCTGCGACCTGGCTCGCAATGGCGATGAACTGGCGCGGCGCGCCGTGGATCGCGAGGGCTACTACATCGGGCTGGGCCTCGCCAACCTGATCACGATTTTCACTCCCGATGCGATTGCGCTGGGCGGCGGTCTGATGAAGAGCGCGGACCTGTTCCTCGACCGCGCGCGCCAGGTGATCCGCGAAATCTGCACGCAGGTGCCGGTTGAGAAGACGCACCTCACCCTGGCATCTCTTGGTCCCGACACGGGCCTGGCTGGGGCGGCACGGGCGTGGATCCATCGCCATCAATAATGATGCCGGATACTCACTCTGTCATCGAAGGCGGCTACCTGCGCGACATCCTGGCCCAACCGCGGGCTCTGGAAGACACCCTCGCGGGCTTCGAACTGGCGGAAACGGTCAGACGGCTGGATGAGGGGCGCTTCCGGCGGATCGTCCTCACCGGGATGGGCGCGTCGTATTGGGCGCTCCACCCTCTTCATCTCGACCTCCTGCAACAAGGCCGCGCGTCTTTCCTGCTAGAGACGTCGGAGCTGATCCACTCTTTGCCTGCGATGCTGAATTCCCACACGCTGCTGATTGCGGTGTCACAATCGGGCCGCAGCGCGGAGACGGTGCGGCTGCTCGACGTGAAGGCACCCGATTGCTTCACGTTAGCACTCACAAATACGGCGGACTCGCCCTTGGCGTTGCGGGCGGACGTCGTGGTATTGACTCATGCGGGCGAGGAGTTCACGGTCTCGTGCAAGACGTACGTCACTGCCTTGCTGGCATTGAAGTGGGTAGCGGATTCGATCGCCGGCCGCAGCCTCACGCGTTCCAGGGACGAACTGTCGCAGGCCGCGCCCGCCGTTGCGGCCTACCTTCACAATTGGCGCGAGTACGTTCAAGCCGCGGAGGCCGAGTTGACCGGCGCCCGCCACCTCTTCGTGCTGGGACGGGGCGCTTCACTGGCCACCGCGGGAATCGCCGGCCTGATCGTCAAGGAGTCCGCCCACTTCCACGCCGAGGGCATGAGCGCGGCGCAATTCCGGCATGGACCATTTGAGATGGTGGATCGGGCAGTCTATGCGCTGGTGTTCGCCGGCGATCCGACAACGGCTTTACTGAACGCCCGTCTGGTGCGAGATATCGTGCAGGCAGGCGGACGCGCCTCCCTGGCCGGCGAGGATGCGGAACCCGGCATTTTCCGGCTGCCGCCCGTCCCCGCCTCGGTCCGGCCCATCGTCGAGATCCTTCCCGTGCAGATGATCACGCTGGCGCTGGCCGCGATGGTGGGCCGGGAGGCCGGGAAGTTCGAACGGGCGAGCAAAGTAACGATAACCGAATGACGCGCACTGGCCGACCGGAAGCCAATGCTCTATCTCGGATCGAAGAGCCCTGATATCATTGACCGCATACGACGCGTTGCCCTAAGCTCCGCGGAATCGCCCGCGGAAATCAACGCGGTCGCAACCGGGAAACAACAAGGAGTCTGACGTGAACAAGTCGTCTTTCATTCGTGCTTCGAAGTGTTTGCTGTTCCTCGGCGTGACGGCCTTGTGGGCCTCGGACGCTCCCCGAGGGCCGCTGCGCGCCGGCGCCGCGCGCATCGACATCACTCCCGCTCAAGATGCCGCGCTTCCCATGGCCGGCTTCGCTAACCGCACGCAGGGGTTCAAAGCCATTCACGACAAAATCTACGTGCGCGCCATCGTACTCGACGACGGAACCAGCCAGGCCGCCCTGGTTGCCTGGGAACTGCTCTTTGTCCCCACCGCCGTGTGGGCGGAGGTCTCGCAAAGAATCGCCACCGACACGGGGATTCCTCCGGAGCGCCTCATCCTGTCGGCCGTTCACGATCACGGTGCACCCTCGCTGCGCGGCGGCGGCGGTGAGGCGCCGGCAACCGCCGCCTACACGGACCAGGTGGAAGTCGCGGCCGTCCGCGCGGTGCACGAGGCCAAGGCCGCTCTTCAGCCCGCGCGCTTCGGCATCGGAACCGGGAAGGCCTACATCAACGTCAACCGCCGGGAGCTGACGCCCGACCGCGGTTGGTGGCTCGGCTACAATCCGGTAGGACCATCCGACAAGACCGTCGCCGTCCTGAAGTTCGAAGACATGTCCGGCAAGCCGATCGCTCTCTGGATCAACTACCCGGTTCACGGGGTCGTGATGGGGCCCCAGAATTACCAGGTTACCGGGGATGTGCCAGGCGCCACGTCGCGATTCGTCGAACAGTATTATCGGGGCAAGATCGCCACCCGGTCGGATGGCGGCCCCGAGCTGCGGCTGCGGCCCGAACAGACCGCGGGCGATAACGGGCCAGTAGCGGTCTGGACGAGCGGCGCGGCCGGAGACCAGAATCCCGTATCGATGGCGAGCGGTGAGGACTTTACGATGGTCGACGCTCTAGGCAAGATCCTGGGGGAGGAAGTCGTTCGCGTGTCGAGCGGCATCCGAACTTCTCCGCAAGCCCGGATCTGGGGCGCGCAGCAACTGGTCACGTGTCCCGGACGCCGGGTCGAGCAGGGTCCGCTCCCGCGCAAGGATTACAAGTTCCAGGATGCCGACCCGGTGAACATCCGGCTCGGACTCCTGATGATCGACGATATTGCCCTGGCGGGCGTCTCGGGTGAGGCCCTGACCGGCATCTATCAGCACTTGAAAAGGGATTCGCCATTCAACCACACCGTCATGGTGACGCACGCCAACGGCTCCAGCGGGTACATTCCCAACGACAGCGCATTCGACCAGATCAGTTACGAGATCACCACCTCCCACCTCAAGCCCGGATGTGCCGAGAACGCCATAGTCAACGGCTTTCTCGACATGATGGGCCGACACTAGAGTGCAGGAGAGACGCCATGTGCTTGCATCTCATCATTCGCCTCCGCGCTTGGCTGCTGATTCCAGTTGCCACTTCCCTGGCAATCACGGCCATGGCCCAGGAAGTGCGCTTGTATGTTACCTCCGAGGCAGGCGACCGGATCGCGGAGAAGCCCTCCTTGCAGTTCGCCAAGGCACCCGCAGCGCAATTCGCCGGTAATCCGCCTCGCCCTGTAACGCCTGGGAGAACCTCAGGAAGCCCAACGGGAGAGCCGGGCCGGCGCCCTGATGCTGCGGGCTTCCGCATCGACGAAACCGTGCGCGATCAGGAGATCGTCGGTTTTGGGGCCTCGCTTCTCGAGGCCGGACTGATCTGCCTGAACAGCCTCGATGCGCCGCGCCAGGAACAGGTCCTCCAGTCCCTGTTCGACCCGCAAAAGGGCGCCGGCTTCAGCGCCATGAAGAGCGTAATCGGCGCCACCGATTTCATGTCCGCCGGGCCGTTCTTTTCGTACAGCGATCATCCCGGGGATGTCGGCATGAAGCTGTTCTCCATCGAGCGGGATCTGGGGCAGAACGGCGAGATCACTTTCATCCGCCGCGCCCGCCGCTACGGACAATTCGCGCTTCAGGCGCCCATGGACTATCCCCCCGATTGGATGCTGTTCGACGCCAAAAGCAACCAGGACGTGGATCCCCGTTACTTCGATGCCCTGGCCCTCTACTATCTTCGCTACCTTCAGGAGTACCAGAAAGCAGGCATTTTCATCGATTTCTTGAGCCTCTTCAACGAGCCCGGTATCTATACCAAGATCCCGCCCGACAAAGTCCGCGATCTGCTGCGCGACCATGTCGGGCCGTTGCTGGCCAAGGAAGGCGTCCGGAACGGCATCATGGCGTGCGAGACCAATAACCGCCAGCGCGCGGCCGAGTACTGGCCCGTAATCCTCGACGATCCGCAGGCCCGCAAGTATGCCGGCGCGATTGCTTACCACGCCTACGGGTACAGGGACTTCGACAAGATCGCCGCGCTCCACCGCCGCTATCCCGGCCTCAAACTGTGGATGACCGAGGTCTGCCACGCGTACGAGGGCAACAATGCCCCGCGCGGCATGATCCTGCCCAATCGCGACTACGCGGACGGCGATTTCTGGGGCAACCAGATCTTCAACGACCTGGAATCGGGAGCTTCTGCCTGGATCTACTGGAACATGATCCTGGATGAGCGGGGAGGTCCGTGGTTGGTCTCCGAGATCCATCGCGACCCGGACGATAACCGGCAGCACCCCGTCGTCATCATCGACCGGCAAAGGAAGGAGGTGGTCTACACCGGCTTGTATTATTATCTTGCGCATTTCAGCAAGTTCGTCAGGCCGGGAACTGTGCGGGTGGCCGCCACTGGCGCGGTGAGCGGCGTCCGCTGCCTCGCGTTCCAGTCGAAAGACGGCGGGATGGTCGTGCAGGTGATGAACAGCGGCAAGCAGCCGGCCAGCGTCGATCTCCGGTGGCACGACAGCTCACTGCGCCTGGTTCTGCCCGCGCTTTCGATTACCAGCGGCCTCTGGAAGTGAGGCGGCTACACGCTGATGCTGGCCTTCGCCAGGATGCCACCGTCGCACACCAGGTGCGATCCGGTGACATAGGCGGATTCTTCGGAGAGCAGCCACACCACGGCCCGCGCGGGGTCATCCGGCTGGGCCAGGCGGCCCAGAGGGATCTCCTGGCTTAATTGCTCGCGCATGCGCGCGATCTCGCCCGCGGCGACATTCTGCCACATGAGCTGGGTTTCCGTGGCGCCCGGCACGACGGCGTTGACGCGAATGCCGTAGCGCGCGTAATCGATGGCCATGCATCGCACCAGCGAAGAGATGGCACCCTTGGTGGCGCTGTAAGCTCCGGAAGCGCCCGCGGCCAAAGCCACGAACCCGGTGGGCGAAGACGAGCAGACAATCGACCCCGGCGTCTTCGCCGAAAGCATGTGGCGCAAGCCATGTTTACAGGTGAGAAATACGCCCGTCAGATTCGTGTCGATCACCCGCCGCCACGTTTCCATCGGCAACTCGTGGACCAATCCGCCGAGGTCGATCCCGGCATTCGCAAAGATGCCATAGGGTGCGACGAACCGGCCGCACGCTTCGGCGAAAGCCCGCTCGACCTGGCCTTCGTCGCTCACGTCGCACCTTACGCCGAGAGCGCCACCCGCCCCTCGCGCCAACGCGTCGGCGGCAGTCTCTCTCGCGGCCTCCGCGTTCTTGTCGAGCACGGCGACGTGGTCGCCGCGCTCCGCACATAGCAGCGCGACACCCCGGCCGATGCCCGCTCCGCCGCCGGTAATGACAATGGTACGAGCGCTCATTTTTTCAGCGGAACTGCGTGCTCCCGGATATAGGTGTCGAGTCGCCGCTCCTCGCTCGAAGCCCCCGGCCCGATGTAGTGGAAGACTTCGGCGTATTCGACGCCGTATCGCTTGCCGAGCTCGCGGTTGCCAGCCATGCCGAACTCCTTGATGTAATTGCGGTCGGCGGTGACATCATCATCGCCCAGCAGGGACAGGCGCTGGTTCTTCTTCGCCAGGTCCGCCCGCAGGCGCGACCCGAGGTGGCCGCCCGGCCCTTTCGCCACGTTGGCCCGGTTCACTTCCACCTTCTTATCGATCTGGGCGCTGATATCCACCACGCGCGTAATCTCCGGACGCCGCGCGAAATAATACTTGTCGCCAACCGCCTTCGTCTCCAGACCGGCGGCCAACTGCTCCGGATAATCGTGCGGCCGGCCGGCCATCCAGCACGCCGCCTCCACGCACCGCGCCAGGGTGTAGTGATCGGGATTTTCCTCGTCGTGCGCCCATGGATCCCAACAGACAACGGTATCGGCCTTGACCAGGCGAATCAGCAAAATGAGACGGCAGATCAACTCATTTTGCGAGACGTCGGCCATCCGGTGATTGTTGTAGTTCAGGTCGAAGGTGCGCTTGCAGCCCAGGATGCGCGCCACTTCGGCGTTATCGCGCTCGTTGCCCGACACGTTGTCGCCGATGGTTCCCGGCGTGCCGAGTCCGGGGGCGTCGCCCATATCGTCATTGGTCGCCCGGACCAGATACCCGGTGTAACCTTCCTCGATTAGTTTGACTACGGTGCCCGCCGCGAACAGGGGGACGTCGTCGGAATGCGCCTGCAAAGCGAGTAGCACCTTGCCGCGGTGCGGCTGCCCGCTGGCGGGGCGCTCCAGGAAGACGCCTCCGGACGCCGCTTGCGCAGGCTGTTGTTGCGCTCGCGCCAAGCGGGCGAGCACCGTCCCGGCCACCATGCTGCCGAAGAAATTGCGTCTTAGCATGGCCCTGATTATACTCAAGGCCGAAGGCCATGAAAATCGTTGGAATCCGATCGGCAGGTCTACGGCACGGCACGCCCGAAGGCGGATGGGCCAATGAGATTCAGCCCGAGGACTGCGTCCATACGCTCATCGCGGTGGCCACGGATGAAGGGATCACCGGTTGGGGATCGTCATTTACCAACGACCTCCTGGTGCGCGGTGCGCTGCAGGTGCTCGAGCCGTTGTACCTGGGCGAAAACCCGCTGGAGCCGGCGCGCGTCAGCGAGAAGCTGCACGCCCACACCTTCTGGATGGGGCGCGGCGGATCCATCACCCACACCATCAGCGGTATCGACATCGCCATGTGGGACATACTCGGCAAGGCCACCGGCCAGCCGGCCGGGCGGCTGCTGGGGGGACGATATCGCGACCGCGTCCGGCCGTATGCGTCAATCCTCATGCGCGAACCGGCGGCGCTTGCGGAGCATCTGCATTCGATCCGGTCTCAAGGATTTCGCGCCTTCAAGATCGGATGGGGTCCGTTTGGACGCCACAACCATACCCTGGACGAGCAGATTGTCGGCGCGGCGCGCGAGGCGGTTTCGCCGTCGTCCCTGCTGATGGTCGATGCGGGCGCCAGCGACGCGTTTTGGCCCCAGGATTACAAATGGGCGATACGCACCGTCCATATGCTCGCGGAGTATGACGTGTACTGGTTCGAGGAGCCGCTGTTGCCCGACAACCTCCAGGACTACAAACTGCTGCGAAACAATTCGCCGGTGCCGATCGCCGGAGGCGAGGTCCTGACCCGCAGGCAGTCATTCACTCCATGGCTCCAGGAGCGGGCCTTCGACATCGTGCAGCCCGATGCCACCAAAGTCGGAGGCATCAGCGAAGCGCGCCGGATCGCATGCATGGCAGAGGACAACGGTGTCCGGTTTATCCCGCACGGATGGAACACCGCCTTGGGACTGGCGGCGGATCTCCAGTTGGCGTCTGCGATCCCCGGTACCGATCTGGTGGAATACCTCACCGGGTCCCCCTTCATCGACGATCTGGTGGAGACCCGCTGGAAGCTGGATGCGGACGGCATGCTGGCCGTGCCGGATGGCCCTGGTTTAGGGGTTTCTCTCAACACGGATGCGGTGGAGAAGCACACCGGCGAGCGCCTGTGGGAAGCCCGGTGACGGCATGAGCGGGCACGCCGCCAGTCCTCCGACGCAGGTTTTGCCCCGAAGACTCGGCGCCCTGGATGCCACAGTGATTGTCATCGGCATCGTGATCGGCTCCGGGATTTTTGTGCTTCCCAACCTGATCGCGAGGGACCTGCCCTCGGGCGCCGCCATCCTGGCGGTCTGGTCGGTCTCCGGAGTGCTGTCCTTTTTCGGCGCGTTGGCCTACGCCGAACTGGGGGCGATGATGCCCGCAACCGGAGGCCAGTACGTGTACCTGCGGGAGGCTTACGGTCCGATGGTTGCATTTGTTTGTGGCTGGACTTTCATGCTGGCGGTTCTCGCGGGCGGCAGCGCGTGGCTGGCCGTGACCTTCTCCATCTATCTCGGCCAATTCGTGCCGCTGGCGCCCTCCACGAGCAAGGCGGCGTCGGTCGCGCTCATCGCCGTGCTCTCCGCGGTTAATTACGTGGGCGTCAAAGAAGGACTTTGGGTGCAGCGAACATTCACGTTCCTCAAGATCGTGGGGTTGCTCGTGCTCATCGGCGCCGCGTTTCTGAGCCCGCGCTCCGCCGCGCCGGCCGAGGCGGCATCTCCGCCGTTTTCCCTGGCGCATTTCGGCATGGCCATGTCGGCGTGCCTGATGGCCTACAACGGGTGGAGCTACGTCAGCTTCGTGGCGGGCGAGGTGAAAGAGCCGGCCCGGAACCTTCTGCGCTCGCTCATCATTGGCATGACCGTGGTGGCCGCGCTGTATGTCTTCGCCAACGCGGCTTACCTGAGGGTGATGACCATCCCGGAAATCGCGCGGACCGAACGCGTGGGCGCCGATGTGGCGGGTCGGACCATGGGTCCCTGGGGCGCGACTCTCGTATCGCTCACCGTTCTGCTTTCGATCACCGGCGCGGTGAACGGGTGCATTCTGACGGCCGCCCGCATCCCGTTCGCGCAGGCTCGGGACGGACTCTTTTTCGCGCGCTTCGGACAGGTCCATCCGCGATTTCAAACCCCGGCTTTCGCCATCCTGCTGGGAGGGTTGTGGACCGCCATCCTGGTGCTCAGCGGCTCTTATGAAACGTTATATTCGTACTCGATTCTGGCTGCGTGGATCTTCTATACGATGAGTGTCGCCGCCGTATTCGTGCTCCGCCGCAAGCTGCCCGATGCCGCCCGGCCTTACAGAATGTGGGGATATCCTTTTACTCTGTGGGCATTCGTAATCGTATCGGTTTGGTTCATGCTGAACGCGATTACGGCGCAGCCCCGGCCGTCGCTGATGGCATTTGTGATGGTTGGCCTGGGAGTCGCGGCCTATGGCCTGTGGCGCAAACTCGCACGACGACAGGGCGCCCGAGAGGGCACGGGGTTTCCTGGATAGAACATCTCACCTCCGTCCGACTCCCGCCGCTCAGATATCCGAGGTGCAGAACTTACACCGGGAGGCGTCCACAGCCACCGTCTCCTTGCACCGTGGGCATGTCTTCGCGGGTGGCGGAGGCGGCGCCGGCTTCTCCTTGAGAAGCGCCTTCGTGATCAGGTAGACAATCAACGAAATGATCAGAAAGTCTACCACGTTGCCGAAGAAGGTGCCGTAGGTGAGGGCATTGACGATCGGCTTACCGTCTGGACCAGTTGTCGTTTTGAGAATGAATTTCGCGGAGCGCCATTCGCCGGACGGCAGCACGAAACTCACCAGCGGCATGATGACATCCGCCGCCAGCGAAGACACCACCTTGCCCACCGCGCCGCCGACAATCACGGCGATCGCCAGGGCCAGCACGTTGTTCTTGAGCAGAAATTCCTTGAAACCTTTAATCATGATCCACTCCTTACAAATCTCGTCAGACGCTCCATGGCGGGCTCCAGAATCGAACGCTCCGCCGCGTAACAGATGCGAATCGAGCCTTCTCCACCAGCGCCGAACGCCACGCCGGGCGCCAATCCCACGCGGGTCTCCTCCAACAGCCTTCGACAGAAGCCGAACGAGTCGGTCAAGCCCTCGATACGCGGGAACACGTAAAACGCCCCATCCGGTTTCGGCACGGTGAGCCCGGGCACGCCTCTGAGCGCGCTCAGGCAAAGATCGCGGTTCTCCTTCAGGCGCTCCAGCATGCGCAACAACTCTTCCTCGCCCTCGGCCAAGGCGGTTTCCCCGGCCTTCTGGGCGAAGGTGGGCGCATGCGAGACGATGAACTCGTTCAACTGGGTGGCCTTGGCCGCCAGGTCGCGCCGCGCAACCAGCCATCCCACGCGCCAACCGGTCATGCAGTAACTCTTGGAAAAGGAGTGCACCACCATGACGGCGTCGTCGCGGGTGGCCTTCCTCAGAATCGAAGGCACGGGTTCGCCCAGCCGGCCGCCGGCGTAGTAGAGCCGGTCGTAAACCTCATCGGCCATCAGCCATAGCCCATGCCGCCGCGCGAAATCGAGAAGCCCCTGCTGTTCCTGTTCAGTCGCGACCCAGCCGAGCGGGTTGGATGGCGAAGTGTACAGAAGGAGGCGCGTGCGCGGAGTGACGGCGGCTTCGAGCGCGTCGAAATCCACGCGATACCGCTCCCCGCACAAGGGATGCGGGATCTGCCGGACGGCGCCATTCGCCATCATCACGCTGGACGAGCCGTTGGGCCAGGCGGGCGTCAACACCATGCCCTCGTCGCCCGGATCGAGCACGCAGCGGATCCCCAGGTTGATGGCTTGCACGCCCGAAGCCGTGACCACGATTTCACTCGCGGGGTCCAATTCCACCGCGTGCAGCCGGCGGTAGTTCCCGGCGATGGCGCGCCGCAGCGAGGGCAGCCCGGCGTTCTCCGTGTAAAACGTGAAGCCTTCCTGCATGGCGCGGAAAGCCGCCTGTTTGATGTAGTCCGGGGTGGGCAGATTGGATTCACCGAAATACAGGCGCAGGACGCCATCCATCGACATGGCGATCTCCGCCAGTTCGCGAATCCGCGAGTGAGGAACGTTTTCAACCGAGCTTGCAACGTGCGCCATTCCTGCTATTCTCGCACTGCTTCCGGCAATTTATAATGGGCTTCGATGACCGTCAACTTCCGCACCGCCGCCATCACCGACGAATTCTCGCCCGATATCGAGATCGCCACCCGTTCCATGTCGGAAATCGGGATGACCGGCGCCGAGCTCCGCATGGTGTTCGGCAAGAACATTGTCGGTCTCACGGACGAGGAACTCGACCGCGCCATGGGGATTGTCCGCGACCACGGGCTGGAAATCGTTTCGATCGCTTCGCCGCTGCTCAAGTGCGCCCTGCCGGATGCGCCGGAGGTGGACGCGCGATTTCAAAAAGACATGTTCGCCGCGACCCAGACGTATGCCGATCAACCCGGGCTGGCGGCGCGGGCGTTTGAAATCGCAAAGCGTACGGGGGCCCGCATCATCCGCGTGTTTTCCTACTGGCGGACGGTGCGGCCGGAAGAATGCTTGGACCGCATCGTGGAAGCGCTTGGCAGCCTGGCGCATCAGGCGGCGCAGCACGACCTGATCGTCGCGCTGGAGAACGAACATGCGTGCAACATCGCGACCGGCGCGGAAACGGCGCGCGTGCTGGCGGCGGTGGACCATCCCAACCTCAAAATCGTGTGGGACCCGGCCAACGCGCTGGTCTCGGGCGAGACCCCCTTTCCGGACGGCTACCGCAGACTTCCGCCCGGCCGGATCGCGCATGTGCATGCCAAGGACTGTCAGCGGCAAGACGGCAAGTTGGTCTGGGGTCCTTTGGGCGAGGGTCTGATCGATTGGACGGGCCAGGTGGACGCGCTGGCGCAGGACGGCTACGCGGGCTGGATCAGTCTCGAGACTCACTGGCAAGGCCCGCGGGGCGACAAACACGAAGCCAGCATGATCTGCGGGCGGAAGTTGCAGGGTCTGGCTCAGGCGGCGTAGGGCCCACGAAATGGCCGGCGGCTACGGCGGCGCAGACATCCAACAAGATTCTGCCCACTGCCGGGCACAGTGGAGCAGGCGGTTCCGCCTGCAATTGTCGGCTAAGAGCCGGTATGACGGACGACAAAAAACGATCGTCCGCCCTACTACGCCGTCTCTTGACCCGCGGCCCTCTCTAACCCGCGTTCCGCAACCTCCTGTTGCCGAATCCGGTACTTCTGCACCTTGCCGCTCAGGGTCATCGGAAAACTGTCGACGAATCTTACGTGCTGTGGAACCTTGAAATGCGCCAGGCGGCCGCGGCAGAAGGCGCGGATCTCCTCCTCATCGGCAGTCTCCCCCGGCTTCAGCCGGATCCACGCCAGCACGGATTCGCCCAACCGCTCGTCCGGCAGCCCCACCACCTGCACGTCCGAGATCTTCGGGTGGGTGTACAGGAACTCCTCGATTTCCCGTGGATAGATGTTCTCGCCGCCGCGGATGATCATGTCCTTCGACCGCCCGGTGATGCGGAAGTAGCCGTCTTCGCGCATGCGGGCGAGATCGCCGGTATGCAGCCACCCCTCCGCGTCGATGGCCTTGGCTGTGGCCGCGGGCTCATCGTCATATCCCTGCATCACCATGTAGCCGCGCGCCAGCAACTCGCCCTGCTCCCCCACGGGCACCGTTTCGCCGGTGTCAGGCGACGCGATGCGCACCTCGGTTTCGGGCAGCGCGGAGCCCACCGTGGTGCAGCGCGTCTCCACGCCATCGTCCACCCGCGACATGGTGATCACTGGCGCGCTCTCGGTCTGCCCGTAGCAGACCACCAGTTCCGGACAGTGCATCTCGCTGACCACGCGCTTCATCACCTCGATGGGGCACGGCGCGCCCGCCATCACGCCGGTGCGCAGCGAAGTGAGGTCGAACTGTGCGAACTCCGGGTGTTGCAGCTCCGCGATGAACATGGCCGGCACCCCGTATACCGCCGTACATCGCTCCCGGTCAATGGCCCGCAAGGTGGCGAGCGGGTCGAACGTGGCGCAGGGAAGAACCGAGGCGGCGCCGGTTGCGGCGGCCGTCATGGTCCCGATCACGCAGCCGAAACAGTGGAACAGCGGCACCGCGATGGCGATCCGGTCCTCCTCGGAGAGCCGCAGATACTCGCCGATGAAGCGGCCATTGTTGACCAGGTTCACGTGGGTCAGCAGCACGCCTTTGGGAACGCCCGTAGTACCGGAAGTGTACTGAATGTTGGCGGGCTCGCCGGGGTCGGGACTGGCGGCCACACCATCTGGCTCCCGCAAGAAGCTCTGCCAGTCGGGAGTGCCCAGGTAGATGACGTGCTCCAGCGCCAAGTGCTGCCCCGCTCGCGATTCCTCCAGGATGGCCTGGTATTTGGATCTGCGATCCTCCCGGTGCAGGAACAGGGCCTTCATCCTGGACCTCCGCAGCACGAACGACATCTCATGCGAGCGGTAAGCTGGATTCACATTCACCAGGACGATCCCCGCCAGCGCGCATCCGAACTGGAGCAGGGTCCACTCCACGCAGTTGGTGGTCCAGACGCCGGCGCGGTCGCCGGACGTGAGACCGAGGGCCCGCAATCCGGCCGCGGCGCGCAGCGCCTCGTGCGCGTATTGCTCCCAGGTGAGCCGTACATTCTGATGGCAGGACACTACCGCCAGGTGATGCGGGAAACGCGCCGCCGTCGACAGGAAGACCTCGCCGATCGGGGACTTTACGACAGTGCCTTGCGGTCCGCGCGCATAGCTTTGCATTCTGCAATCTTACTCGATGGCAAGCTAAAGCATGCCCTACCTACTCAGACCGTAACGCCACCATGGGGTCGATCCGCGTGGCACTCCGGGCCGGAAGATAGCATGCCATCAACGCCACCGCGACCAGCAGCACGCAGGCCCCGGCGAACGAGCCCGCATCGCCGGCATGCACCTGGAAGAGCAGCTTTTCGAGTGCGCGGGTTGACACTCACGCGCCCGCCAGGCCCACCACCACGCCCGCCAGAACGATCGCCAGACCCTGCCGGATCACCATGAACAAGACGTCTCCCCGATGGGCGCCGAGGGCCATCCGCACACCGATCTCGTGCGTGCGCTGCGCCACCGTGTAGCCGATCACTCCATAGATCCCGATCGCGGCAAGCACCATCGCCAGCCCGGCCAACGCGCCCACCAGGACCAGGTAGAACCGCGGCACGGCGACCGATTCCGCCAGCAATTCTTCAATCGTATTGATCTTGACGATCCATCCCTTGTTGATGGAGCGGATCTCCTTTCGCACGGCGGAGGCCAGCGCCGCAGGCGGCACTGCTGTTCGCACGAGGACATAGACCGGGTTGCCCCAGTCCTCCTGGCGATAGGGGAGGTAGACCGTGGGTATAGGGTCCCCGTCCACTCCGAAACCCTTCACATCGGAAACCACGCCCACCACCGTCCGCCACAATTTCCCGTCCGTGGTTTGTACATTCCGCCCAATCGGGTTCTCGCCGTGGAAGAACTTGCGGACCAGGGTCTCATTCACCACCGCGACCTTGGGCGCATCGGGACCGTCGCTTTCGGCCGTCAGCCGGCCTCTGCGTAACGTCATGCCTGCGGTGCGGAAATAGTCCGGCGTAGCCAGCATCTTACCTGCTGTGAGTTCTTCCCTCTCGGGAGGAGCGCCCTGAATGGCGAACCCGCCGCTCGTATTGGGCGGCTGATTGGGAAATGCCGTTGCAGCACCAGCCGAGCGAATGCCCGGCAGCGCCCGGATCCGTTCCAGCACCGGGTCGATCTGCTTTCTGACGGACCACGGCAGCTCCACCGCCAACACCCCCTCGGGCCGGAAACCCAGCGGGACGCTGATCCGCCGGATGAAACTCCTCAGCAGCAGCCCGGCGCCGGTGAGCAGCACAATCGCCAGGGCGATCTGAGCCACCGCCAGCAGGCTGCGAAGGCGGTTCTGCCCGGCGCCGCTGGAGGCCTGCCGTTCCGAACCATCCTTTAGCGTCTCGTTCAAATCGGGCCGCGACACGCGCAAGGCCGGTGCCAGCCCAAACAGCACGCCGGTCGACACCGCCACCACCAGGGTGAACAGCAGCATGCCGCTGTCCACGGCAATCTCATGAATTCGCGGCAGTTGGAGCGGATCCAGGGACACAAATAGCCGCACCCCCCAGTACGCCCAGGCCACACCCAGCAGACCGCCGCACACGGCCAGGAGGACGCTCTCGATGAGGAGCGAGCGGACAATCCGCCAGCGGCTGGCCCCCAGCGCGAGGCGCAATGCGATCTCCCGCTTGCGGCCGCTCGCCCGCGTCAGCAGCAGGTTCGCCACGTTGGCGCAAGCGATCAGAAGCACACAGCCCACCGCGCCCAGCAACACCACCAGCGCGTGCCGCGACTCGCCCACGATCTGTTCCTGGAGGGGCACAATCGTTACCCCGGTTACCGGGTTGAATTCCGGATTGGCCTGGCGCAGCCCCGCGGCAATCGTATCCAGCTCGCTCCTCGCCTGCCGGAGCTCCACGCCCGGCTTGAGCTTGCCGATGACGCGAAGCGTATGGTTACCGTCACGGGGCATCCCGGACTTCGGCAGTGGGTACCATGCCTCGCTATCGTCGGGAAAGGTGAAAGAGGGAGGCATGATGCCCACGATCAGGTACGCCTCGCGGTTGAGTTGCGCGGTCCTGCCGATCAGGTCGCGGCTGCCGCCGAGTTGCTGCCAGAGGCGGTATCCCAGAATCGCCACCTTGCTGGGATGGAGTTGTTCCTCGGGGAGGAAGGGCCTGCCGACCAGGGGCTGGACTCCCATCGTGTCGAAGAAGTCGGCGGTCACTCTGTCGGCGTGAATCTCCGAGGGCTCCCCGCCCAGCGAGATTGTCGAGCCCCACGACCAGATGGCGGCCATGTGTTCGAACGACTGGCTCCGATCCTTCCAACCGTAGAAATTGTAGGACGACACGACCGTGCGCTCCTCGCCCTTTTTCTCCCATTTTTCCCACAGCATGGCCAGCCTCCCAGGATCCTGGAAGGGCAGTGGCCGGAAAACCACGGCGTTGACTACGCTGAACACCGCGGTGTTGGCCCCGATCCCTAACGCCAGGGTCAAAACCGCGACGGCGGCGAACCCCCCGCTCTTTCGCAGTGTGCGGGCGGCGTATTTGAGGTCGGACCAAAGGCGCTCCACGGGTCCCCATCCCCATACCTCCCGGCTGTCCTGACGGAGCAGGGTCGGATTGCCAAACTGCCGCCTGGCGCGGAAACGCGCCTCCCGCGCTGGGATGCCCTGTTCCTGGTCCTCCCGGGCCTGCATTTCGAGATGGAAGCTCATCTCTTCTTCGAGTTCGCCCTCCAGGCGCTCGCGACGGAAAAGAAACGCGATGCTACGCCGAAGCTGCTTGAACCACTTCATGGTGTGCCTCTTATGCCGGTTCGATTACGCGTACGATGGCGCGCATGGCACGCGTGAATTCCGACACTTCGTTCGCCAACTGTTCCTTCCCCTCGGGGGTAAGGTGGTAGACACGGGCGCGGCGCCGGGGCCCCGCGGAAACCCATTCGGCCGTCACCCAGCCCTTGAGGAGCATCTTTTGCAGCGCCGGGTAGAGCGAACCCTCTTCGGCGTGCAGTACATCGTCGGTAGTCCGTTTGATCTGTTGCGCGATGGCGTAGCCATGGGCCGGCCCCCAGGAGAGCGTCTTCAGGATCAGCATTTGCAACGTCCCGGGGGGGATTTCCACGCGCGCCTCTTGTGCGTCACTTTGCATAGGCTCTCTTTGCATAGTTTAAAGCCTGTTTTTGTGAAATGCAACAGTTTTTTGGATTCCAGAAGAATGAACCACCGCTGTGTTCCTCGACCCCTCGGCGTCTCTGTGGTGGGATAAGATTTCAGGGGGTACTCTATACTATGGAACGCGAGCTGTTCCGGAAAATCCAGACGCGCCGCCGCTTCTTCCAGGAGGCCGCGGGCGGCATCGGCACCATCGCGCTGGCGCAATTGATGGAGCGCGAGGGCCGCGGCGCGACCCCCGAGAGCAACCCGCTGGCGCCCCGCAAGCCGCACTTCGCGCCCAAAGCCAGGAACGTGATCTTCATGTTCATGGAGGGCGGCCCCAGCCAGATCGACCTGTTCGACCCCAAGCCGGAATTGAAGAAGTGGAGCGGCCAGCCGCTGCCTGCTTCCATGACCAAGGACCTGCGCCTCGCGTTCACCAAGCCGAACGCCGCCGTGCTGGCCAGCCCGCGGACCTTCACACCCTACGGCCAGAGCGGCATCGAGTTTTCCGATTACATCCCGCACATCGGTTCGTGCGCCGACGATCTGTGCCTGGTGCGGTCCATGTTCACGGATGCCTTTAACCACCACCCCGGACAGTTGCTGCTGTTCGGTGGCAGCATCCAGGTGGGGCGGCCGACCATGGGCGCCTGGGTGCTTTATGGTTTAGGCAGCGAGTCGCAAAACCTGCCGGGGTTCGTGGTGCTGAGCTCGGGCGTGGGCACCAGCGGAGGAACGTCTAACTGGTCGAGCGGATTTCTGCCCTCCACGTACCAGGGCGTCGTGTTCCGCAGTTCGGGCGACCCCGTGCTGTACCTTTCGAATCCGCCCGGCGTCACGAAAGACATGCAGCGCGCGGGGCTCGACGTGCTGAAGGACCTCAACGAAGAACACTATACCCGGACGGGAGATCTGGAAATCGCGTCGCGCATCTCCTCCTACGAGCTGGCGTTTCGCATGCAAATGGCGGGGCCGGAGCTGCTTGATTTTTCCAAGGAGCCTCCCGACACGCTGGCCATGTACGGCGTCGAGGATGGCCCCGGAAAGCAGTTCGCCACCAACTGCCTGCTGGCGCGCCGCATGGTGGAGCGCGGGGTGCGCTTCGTGATGCTGACGCACGCGAGCTGGGACGATCACACAGACTTGAACCGCAAGCTCAAGAAGAGCTGCGACATTGCGGACAAGCCCACCGCGGCGTTGATCCGCGACCTGAAACAGCGCGGCCTGCTGGACAGCACGCTGGTAGTTTGGGGGGGCGAGTTCGGGCGCACCCCGATAGTGGAGATCCGCGACCCGCGCGATGTAAACAACGCCGGGCGCGATCACCACCCGCTGGCCTACAGCCTGTTCCTGGCCGGCGGCGGCATCAAGAGCGGGCAGGTGATCGGAAAGACCGACGACCTATGCATGAACATCACCGAGGATAAAGTCCACGTGCACGACTTACAGGCGACCCTGTTGCACTGCCTGGGCCTGGAACATACGCGCCTGACCTACCACCACATGGGCCGGGATTTCCGGCTGACGGATGTGGCGGGGGATGTGGTGAAGAAGATGCTGGCGTAGGACGGCTGGTCCAGCGCGGGCGGGCAGGCGGCACCGCGGGTACCGCCGCCGAGGCGTGACGCCTGGTCACGAAGTACAATGGGAGCAATGAGTTTCCATCTCGCGCAAATCAACATTGGCCGGCTGGTCGCTCCGCTGGACGATCCCGGAATCGCCGATTTCGTGGCAGCGCTCGAGCCTATCAACGCGCTGGCCGATCGCGCGCCGGGCTTCGTCTGGCGGCTGCAGTCCGCCTCCGGGAACGCGACCGACATCCCTTACTGCGACGATCTGACTGTGAACGTCAACATGTCGGTTTGGGAGTCGGTCGAGGCCTTGCGCGACTACGCCTATGGGTCGAAGCACATGGAGTTTTTCCGGGAGCGCGCCCGGTGGTTCGAGAAGATGGAGAAGCCGAGCTATTGTCTCTGGTGGGTCCCGATTGGCCACCGGCCCACCGTGGCGGAGGGACGCGACCGGCTCACGCATTACCAGGAGCACGGCGCCACTCCCTACTCATTCTGGTTCTCACAACGCTTTCCCATGCCCGTGGAAATTGGGGTGTCCGCGTGAGGGAGAGGCTTTGAAACTCGGGGTCATCCTGTTTCAACTGGGAGGGCCGGACTCGCTCGAGGCGATCGAGCCGTTCCTTTACAACCTGTTTTGCGATCCGGACATTATCGATTTTCCGTTCGCCCGCATCGCGCGCCAGCCGCTCGCCCGGCTGATCTCGTCGCGGCGCGCCAGGCATGTAGCGCATCACTACGCGGAGATCGGGGGCAAAAGCCCCCTGCTGGAATACACCATGCGGCAGGCGAGCGCGCTCGAATCGGCGCTCCGCGCGGACTTCGATGCGCGTGTCGCAGTTGCCATGCGCTACTGGCGCCCATTCACCGAGGAAGCCATTCGCCAGATGGAGCGGTACGCGCCCGAGGAAGTGGTCCTGCTGCCGCTCTATCCCCAGTATTCCAGAACCACCACGGGCAGCAGCCTGAACGAATGGGCGCGCCGTTTTCACCCCAATGGATGGAATCCGCGAGTGCATGTGGTCGAACAGTTTTACGAGGATCCTGCTTACCTGCACTCCGTGGTCGAGGCCGTCGATCGATCGATGGCCGGATTTCCCGACCCCGGCGAAGTCGATGTGGTCTTCAGCGCGCACAGCCTCCCAGTTTCGGTGGTGGAGAAGGGCGATCCTTATCGGAGGCAGATCGAGCGTACCGCCGAACTGGTGTGGGAACTCGGCCGTTGGCCCGCCCGCCGTCACCTGTGCTATCAGAGCAAGGTGGGCGCTTCCAAGTGGTTGCGCCCGTCGATGCACGAAATCGTCAAGCGCCTGGCGGCCGAGGGACGCAAACACGTGCTGGTGGTTCCCATTTCGTTCGTGTCGGACCATGTCGAGACCCTGCACGAAATCGATATCGAACACCGCGAACAGGCACGCAGCCTGGGGATTCACGACTTCCGCATGGTTCCCGGGCTGAACGATTCGCCCTCGTTTATCGGAGCGCTCGCGGGGATGGTGCGGCGGTCGGTCGCGACCCCGGCCCACAGGCATGGCGGCTCCGTTTAATCCAGCCAGGCGCGTTGAGTTCACGAAATAACGCGACGGGCGGAACCGCCTGTCCCACCGGCTTCGCCACAAGCGGTGAGCACAAGGTGGAACCAGCCGTTGGCCTGTCGGCAAATTGCCGGCCAACCCGTCAAGGACACTGTGCCAGGAAGATCTCCAGGTCCTCAAAGGAGATCGCCCAGGCTGTCTTCGACGCTTCGTAGCCCTTCAATACGACCTGGCGCCTCTGAAATGGCCCCATCGGTGCCAGGCCCAGTTCCGCGAAGGTTCTCTCGCCCAGAGCAACCCCCAGGCCGAGGCCTTTCGTCGCTGCCTCCAGCCGGAAGGCCGCATTCACGGTGTCACCCAACGCGGTGTACTCGAATCCGCCGAGGATCGCCGGACCTGTGTTGACTCCCGCGCCAATGCGCAACGGGCCGGGCAAAGGCAGCAAGCGGCTGATCTCGGAGGTCGCCACATTGATTTCGTTGACGGCCCGCAGTGCGCGTACCAGCTCGGCCTGCAACTGGGTCCGGTTATCATGCACCCAGACCGCCATCACCGCATCGCCGATGTATTTCTGAGCCCAGCTACCCAGCCTCTGGGTGACCTGTCCCACCCGCAGAAACCAGGTACCGATGGCCTGGGAAAGCAGCGCTTCGGAAACCGTCTGCGCCAGCGGCGTGAAGTCGCGGATATCCACCACCACGATGGTCGCCAGGCTGTGGGTATGCATCTGCGTGGTGGGAGCGTTGCGATCATCGGTGCTGACCGCCGGGACCAGAGACCCCGCATACGCCGGATTGCGGAACGCCAGCTCCTGGTCGCCGAAAATCAGGCGATCCTTGTCGTTGAGGACCACCGGAAGGCTGACCCGATGATTGTTCACGAATGACCCATTGCGGCTGCCGAGATCCACCAGCGAGAAATCGCCGGCATCTCTCCGTTGAATCAAGGCGTGCAGCCGCGAAACCGAGCGGCTGTCCAACATGACCGCGCAGCCGTCGCCCCGCCCTATGGCCCAAGACTGCCCTGCGGCCAAAGGGAACCGGCGCCCCCCGGCTTCCAGGGTCAGATATGCTTCCGACATCGATGGGATCACTGATCACCAATTTAGCAAACCGGCCAGGTCTTTCTGAGCCAGGTTCTAAATCATTTGTTTTGTACTAGGACCGCCCACGTTTGGTACGTTTCGTGCGAATCTAGTCGGAGATTTTTGGCCGCGCGGGACTACAATACTCTGAGAAGCGCCGGTAATTACCAGGACAATTGGATGGCGATTACGCACATTTTCATTTATTTGCAATTGCTGGATCTCCTTACCACGTTGGTGGGGTTCAAGTTAGGGGCGGCCGAAGCGAGCCCTTTCATTCGCATCCTCATGCAAGCGGGCCCCGCCGTGGGAGTAATTGCATCTAAGCTGGTAGCCCTGGTCCTGGGTGGAGTATGTGTCTACGCGAAAAAGTACAACCTGATCCGGTGGATTTCATACTGGTACGCGGCACTGATAGTGTGGAACCTGATGGTCATGCTCACCGCATAATGGGAGGAGCTCGAAGGAGCGCGTACGTGAGCGCGGCGGGGAGAGGCGCTGCCCATCCGACGACGGGGAGAGGCGCTGCCAGTGTGCTCCCGGCATGCGCGGCCCAGCCCCAAAGGGTGGCAATCCGCTCCTGAATGGCTCCTAGGTCTTCTCCAGTCGCACGCGGCGAAGTTCGGGCAACAGCTCAAATGGCGTGGCAACCGACGCAATGCTCTCCCCAGTCTGGCGGATGTTTTGCTCGGCCAGGCGTGGTTCCGCGTCCCCCGAGGCCAGACGCAGATAGCCGAGCTTGTAGGGGTCGATGTGCATGATGCGGCAACACGTGGCATCCACGGAAACCGGATCGCGGCCCGCGACCAGGACCCCTACGCGCTTCGCCACGCCCTGGATCGGACCGTTTCCTTCCATGCCAACCACTCCATCGACGATCGCGAACTGCCGCGGAAAGGCCGCATGCAGATCGGCGATCGACTCCTCGATGCCGGCCCAGTGGAGCACGTTTTTGGGCCACCCGTAGACGCCGCCCGGCACTGTTCCGAAGAGGTTTTTCATGGAGAGCGTGGCGCCGGTCCAGTGGTGAGTCTTCATCTTGGGCATGGAGACCAGCAGATCGGCCCCCAGGGCGGTGTTGGGGAGATACAGCTTCTCCAGGCGCGAGAACTGGTGGCTGGGGCGAATGCGGGTGACCTCATCCAGGTTGAGGTCTACGAACAGATCTTCGAAACCGGGAACGACCTTGAAGTACCCGGCGGCATCGGCAAGGTCCAGAGTGTTGCGGCGGTGGCCGGGACCTTCGGCGATGCGGACGCTGGATGCGCCCAACGCACGGAAGGCCTCCAAGGCGGCGTGCACCACGATGGGATTCGTATTGATGCTGCTCTGGGGCTCGAATTCCACCAGGTTGGGTTTGAGAAGGACACTACGGCCGCGGACATCCAATGGATGCTCGGCCAGGAGCCGGCGCATGGTTCCATAGATGGTCTGGTCGTAGGCCGGGGCGCGGAGAATCGAGACGGTAGACGGAACCACTGGCCGAGGCTTGCCGCAACCGGTGAGGCAGAGGGCGCCGGCTGACGCGGCCAACCATTCTCGTCGGGTAAACTTGGGAATCATTCATCAACCCCAAAGAGGCTCATGTCCCCGCTCGATCCCGCTGACGAGCAGTTCGAGGGACGCGTCGGGAAGGGTGCGATAGGCCACCTCGGGAGGAGGACAGTAACCGGCCGGCAATTGCCCATGGGCCAGCAGACCCAACCGCAGCCAGTTCAGCCCGTCCGCGGATCGGCATTCCTTCAGAAAACTCTTGGCCACCCCCAGAGCGCGCTCCACCTCAGGCGAGGACTGGCCCCGCAGGGCAGCCAGCCCCATCCCGGTGGTTTCAGGGTACGGACGCGACTCGTAGCCCAAGGCGCGCACCGCACCATGGTTCCAGCCACCGTCCCGGCACATGTGGTTCAGAAGGAACCGCTGGCCGCCGTCAATGCGGTTGCGGACAGTGGGGGAAGCATTGCGGCGGCTTTCCTTCTGCAGAGCGAGGACCGCCAGGGCAGTGGGCCCGACCCAGGCAGCCGCGCCCGGCATCCAGGGCCATCCGGGGGATGCCTGATCGGCAGGCAGAGGGTGACCCAGGAGCCGCTCCCGGACCCTGTAGAGGAAGGTGGATTCCTGACCGATGGTTCCCAAGAGCCACTGGATGGCGCGGGAGTGGACGGCACTTCCAAGGTGCTCGGGGGGGAGGAGCGCGACTAAGGCGGTGACCCACGCGCTCTCATCGACGCCGGTCTGGGGCGGCCAGCCGCCGTCGGGCCGTTGTGTGCGAAGGATCCAGTCGAGGCCCCGCCTGGCGGGCTCCATCCGCCCCGCGGCGAGCAGGGCCAGGAGGGTATAGACCGTCGGTTCCGTCCAGGAGCGTCCGCGGATGTAAGGCCAGCCGCCATCGGGGTTCTGCTTGCTAACGAGGACGTCAATCGACATAAAAGCCCGGGCGGCCGGGATAGAATCACAGGCCGGCGGAGGAAGCGCCGCGGGGCGATCTCTCACGCAGCCTCGAAAACCCGGCACATTTTAGCGGGCGGTCCGGTGTTTGCGGCGACGCGACAGAAGCATGACCAGCGTGACGCCCGCCCCCAGCCAGCAGGATCCTTGAATCGCGATGTCCATTCTCTACTCCTTTCGATGTGGTTATGTGGCGCAGGCAGTCCGACCGGCCCTCCGCTCGAGGCGTGCCGCCGTAAGATGGCTTGCGCCACGTGAGGGTTAGCCTTGTCTCCGGGCCTTGCGCTTGCGTAGAAAGATGAATAGGGCGCCGCCGGCTACGAGCCAGATCAAAGCTTGAATCGCTGTGCTAGGGTTCATGGTTGTTTCTCCTTGTGTTTAGTGCATCATTTTCATCATCGGGAATAGGTTCTTAAATACCATCAAAAGGCCCGGGCCGGCCGCTACGATCAGCATGGACGGCAGAATGAAAAAGAAGATCGGGAAGACCAGCTTCACGCCAACCTTCCCGGCCCGCTCTTCGGCTTCCTGCCGCCGGCGGGTGCGCATGAAATCGGAGTGGACGCGCAAAGACTCGCCCATGCTGGTGCCGAAGCGGTCGCTCTGTACCAGGATGGCCACGAGCTTACGCAATTCCGGTTCGCCGGTGCGTTCCGCAAGGTTTCGCAGGGCGTCGGCGCGGCGCTTGCCGGCGCGCATTTCGAGGGTCATCAGCGACAGCTCTTCGCTGAGTTGCGGGTGGCTCACTTGCAACTCGCGCGCCACGTGCTGCATGGCCATATCGAGGCCCAGGCCGGCTTCGATCGAAACCACCAACAGATCCAGGGCGTCCGGCAGCGAGAGGCGCAGGATTTCCTGACGCTTCTTGCCCTTTCTCTTCAGGATCATTTGGGGGAGCATCCATCCCAGGAGACATCCGAACATAATCAGCAGGATGTTCAACGCCGGGTTTGCCGGCATGCTGCCCGTCATCATCAGGCACAGCACCAGCATCATCGCGGCGCCGACGAACCGGATGCCGTAGAACACCGAGACGGCGTGCTCGGAGCGGAAGCCCGCCTGCAACAACAGCATCTTCAGAGTGGCGGTGTCGGTCGCGGACGTGGGCACCTTGGAACCCAGGGTCTGTAGAAATGTGACCAGGGTGCTGGGTTCGGACTCGGCCTGTCCGCCTGTCGCAAAGCGGGCGCGCTCGTCGCTGATGACGGGCGTTCCGAGTTGTTTGAGAAAGCGGCCGGGCCTGTAATAGATGCGGTAGCCGACCCAGGTCAGCCCGATCATCATCATGAAAAACGCGCACGTGGTCAATATCAGTGGATGGTCCATATCACACCTTGATGTTGATGATCTTCTTGATCCAGAGATTGCCCAGGATCTGCGCGATCACGGCCCCGGCGATCAGTTTCCTGCCGTCCGGATCGTCTCCCATGCCCTGCAAATATCCCGGCGCGACCAGCAGCAGGCCGACCATGGTGGCGATCGGCAACACGGTGAGGATGGTGGCGGTCATGCGGCCATGGGCACTGGCTGCCTTGACTTGGCCTTTCAACCGGAAGCGTTCCCGAATCACGTAGGCCAGGCGCTGCAGAATCTCGCTCAAGTTGCCGCCGGTCTGGCGTTGCAACATAACCGACGAGGTAAAGAAGCGGACATCCAGCAGCGGCACGCGCGCGTTGAAATTGCCCATGGCGGTTTCGAGCGGGGCGCCCAGGTTTTGCTCGTTGAACAGGGCCCGGAATTCCTGGCCCAGAGGATCGGGCATTTCCTCGCCGAGCATCTCCAGGCTGATCGTAAAAGCGTGGCCCGCCCGCATGGAGCGCGCCAGAAAGTCCAGCGACTCGGGGAACTGTTCCTCCAGTGTGTCCAGCCGCTTCCGGCGCTTTCGCCGGACATAAACGTAAGGAAGCGAGCCGAAAGCCGCGGCTAGCACGACGCCGGCGGTGGCGCCGGCCACCGCAAACGGCATGGTCAGGCCGAAGAACAAGCCGGCGGCCGCCGTGCAGGCCATCATGACCAGCAGCCGGTTGGAGGACCAGGTGAGGCCGGCCTGGGCGATCTGCTGCTGTGCATGCTTGGAAAAGTGCAGCGAAGCGACCACCTGCTTGAAGCCGGTGGGCTGATCCGGCTCGATCTCCTTGAGAAGGTTGGTCAGGATGACCACCTCCTCGCCGGCGGCGGTTTGCAGCATCCCCACGACCTGGCTTTTGCGGCGCAAGTCGAGGATCTTATTTCCTACAGTCGCCACCACGACGACGAGGACGAAAACAATGGCGAAGGAGATCAGTATTACGGACATCAGTTAATCTCCACAACGGTTTGGAAAAGCTGGGGCGGAAGAGCAATGCCGCACTGTTTGAGCCTCTCGTAGAACTTAGGACGGATGCCAGTGGCCCGGAATCGGCCCAGCACTCTGCCATTCTCGCTGATGCCGGTCTTCTCGAAGAGAAAGACGTCCTGCAGCGTGATAATATCCTGCTCCATGCCGACCACTTCGGTGATGTGGGTAACGCGGCGGCTACCATCGCTGAAACGCGCTACCTGCACGAACAGATTGACGGCCGAAGCAATTTGTTGGCGGATGGAGCGGATGCCCATGTTGGCATTGGCCATGCCCACCATGACTTCGAGGCGGCCCAGGCCGTCGCGGGGAGTGTTGGCGTGGATGGTGGTGAGCGATCCATCATGGCCCGTGTTCATGGCCTGCAACATGTCCAGGGCCTCCTCCGAACGGACCTCGCCGACGATGATGCGGTCGGGCCGCATACGGAGGGCATTGATCACCAGTTGACGGATGTGAATGGCGCCCTGGCCTTCCACGTTGGCGGGCCGGGTCTCCATGCGGGCGACGTGGGTCTGCTGCAGCTTCAATTCCGCGGCATCTTCAATGGTCACGATGCGCTCGTCTTCCGGAATATAGGAGGAGAGCGCGTTCAACAGGGTGGTCTTACCAGAGCCGGTGCCGCCGCAGATCAGGATGTTCAGCCGGGCTTTGACGCAGCCCTTGAGCAGTTCCAGCATGCCTTCGGTCAGGGTCAGCTTGGCCACCAGGTCTTCGCCCTTCAGTCCATAACGCCCGAAACGGCGGATGGAAAGCAGGGCTCCATCAACGGCCACCGGCGGAATGGCGGCGTTCACGCGGGAGCCATCCGGCAGGCGGGCATCCACCAGGGGAGACGATTCATCCACGCGCCGGCCCACCCGCGACACGATTTTCTCGATAATGCGCAGCAGGTGGGATTCATCCTTGAACTCCACCGGGGTGCGGTAGAGCTTGCCGGCTCGTTCCACGTAGACCAGCTTGGCGGTGGTCACCAGGATGTCCGAAACGGTGGGGTCCTGGAGCAGCGGCTCGAGGGGGCCCAGTCCGAATACTTCATCCAAGATCTCTTCGATGACGCGGTCCTTTTCCACCAGGGAAAGGGGCGTCTTCTCCTCCTCCACCAACTTGGCCACCGCCGAGCGGATCTCCGCGCGGACACGCTCGCCGGCCATCGACGAAAGCGCCTCCAGGTTGATCCGGTCCAGCAGCTTGCGGTGCAGCGTGAACTTCAGATCCTGGTACTCGGGAGTGTAGCCCTCGCGGTTGAAGAGGCGATTCACCCACCCGGTCTCCGCCTTGTCGCCCGATCTCGGTATACGATCGATAACTGCCGGCATAATAAGTTAGTCCCCTTATCCGAACAACCCGAAGCGCTTCTTGCCGCTCTTCTCTTCTTCCAGGCCCGACAGCTTGCTAGCCAGCCTGGCGATCTGCTTGCCCAGATCGGAGTTGCGGTTCAGCATCCGGCCCTCCGCATAGGTCTCGTACAGCTCCGGATAGTCGTTGGGAATCATGGCAAATATAGGTAGGCCCAGCATCTTTTCGAGTTCGGCGGGCGTGATATCCAGGCGTTTGGGCGAGCGGTTGAGCAGGAGGCGGATCCGTCCCTTTCCATATCCGCTGTCGAGGAGCGTCTGAACAATCTGCTTCGACTGGTGCAGGGCCGGGACTTCCAGGGTGGTCACCAGGCAGACTTCATCGATCTCTTCCAGCGCGGCCATCGAGAGATGGCTGAGGCTGCGGCCCAGGTCCACCAGGGTCCAGTCGTAATGCGGCCGCGCGAAGGCCAGAACCTGCCGGACCTGATCGTCCTTAGGCTGCTGCTTGGAAGCCAGGGAAAGCGGCGACGCCACGATCTCCACGCCCGGAATTCCGTTGGAAACCAGGGCCTTCCAGTAGGAGATGTCCAGGCGGTGCAGATTGTTGACCGCATCCAATATGGAGTAGACCGCCTTGGTCTTGGTAATGAACCCGATCATTCCGGCATCCAGGTCGAGATCCATCAGCAGGACCTTCTGGTTCAGCCGGCCCAGCTCTGCGGCCACATGACAGACGATGGTAGTGGCGCCGCAGCCTCCCTTGGCCGAGAAGAATGCGAAGCTCTTGCCGGCCCCCTTCGCGTTTATGTCACGCCGCCGGCTGCGTTCGGCGGAGCGCTTTTCCAATGCCTTCCGCAGCGATTCCCGCAGGGGCGGAAAGAGGTATTCGTTAATTCCCGCGCGCAGCGATGAGAGTATGGCGTCGGAATCGGCCGAGGTGTTCAGGGCGATGATCATCGGGTCGCTAATGGCGTTCCGGATGGATCCGACCAGCCCTTCCAGCGGCTCCCTCCAGTTGCTGATATCCACTAGAACCACGTCGGGGCGCATGCGCTCCAGACGTTCGAGAAAGTTGCTGATATCACCGATGTCCTGGTGCTCGACGATGATGCGGAACGGAAGATCGGTGAGACAGGCCTGCACCTGTTCCCACATATCGCGGTTTTCAATCGCCAGCCCAATTGTCAGCGGGTACATAACGGATCTCCCGTTCCTGGACTACTTGCTGCCGCCTCCGGCCGCCACGGGCGGGGCGGGTGGAGCCGGGGCAGCGAGGTTCGCGCCCGGATTCGGATTGACCGGTTGCATGGGGCTGGCGGCAGCGGGAGTTTGCCCTAGCTTCGGCGGCTGAGCCAGCCGTTCGTAAGGAAGGCTATCGACCGGCGGTTTCACGGGCACCGGCCCGGTCTTGTCCATCCCCGGCTGCCTCAGCGGAATGTCGCTGTTGTGTGGCAGGAAGGGCGACGTGAAAGTCAGTGCGGGCGCGGTCTGGCCCGCGGGGATCGGCCGCACCACTTCGGGAGTGATGATCACCAGCAACTCGCTGTTGCTTTTGGTGATCTGTTTGCTCTGGAAAAGCTTGCCCAGCACGGGAATCATGCTGATCCCGGGCACCTTCGACAGGTTCTCCCGGGTAGTGTTATCCAGCAGCCCGGCGATCACAAAACTCTGCCCGCTGTCCAGCTCGACTTCCGTCTGCACACGCCGCGAAGAGAGTCCAGGTATCGTGAAACCCTGGATCGTGACCGCATTGGTGTAATCCAGGGAACTCACTTCCGGCGCCACCTTCAGCCGGATCGTCCCACGAGGCGTGACGGTGGGAAGGAAATTAAGGCGAACACCGTACTCGCGCCACATGATGGTGATGGCGGAGCTGCCGTTGGTGGAGGGCTGCACGATGGGGAATGGGAATTCTCCCCCCGCCAGGAAGCTGGCCTGTTCTCCGCTGATCGACAGCAGGTTCGGCTCCGCGAGCATTTCGAGCTGATTCTTGGCCTGGAGCGCCTGAATCTGGGCCACCAGGTTGATGTCCGGCCGAATCAGCAGCAGATTGACCCCCTGTGCCACCGAAATCAGCCCCGCAGGGTCCGGAAAAAGCGCCGGCCCGGTGCCGATAGAGGTTTGCTGATTGAACGACGAGTTGAAGATGTTGAGTCCGAGCTGCAAGCTGGTGGAACGATCCACGTTGGCAAACCGCACCTTGAGCAGAATCTGCGGTTCGACGGGAGGGACTTCCACGCGCAGAAGGTTGATGGCCTTGCCCAGCGTGGAGGCGACCGCGACCACGCGCTCCGCGGAGGTCACATCTTTCACGGTGCCGCGTACGAAGGCGGTGTCGTTTTCGAAGGTAACGTTGATATCCGCGTCGGGGAAATCGCGGGCGATCTGCTGGCGCACCGCTTCCAGCCGGTTGCCGCTCATCCGAACCGTCAGGTCATAGACCATGCGGTTTCCGTTCTGCTGCCACACGATCAGCGACGTTTCACCCGGAGCCGTCCCGTTGATGAGCACCTCTTTGGGATTCACGGCCACTGCCTCGGCGAATTGTCCATTGGCCACATGGACGCGCGTGATGTTCAGGGGGCTATCGATGATCAGGGACTTGCCGACCGTCACCATCAATTTGAGGTTGGCTGCTTCCGCGGGCGAGGCGGGCGGATTCTGGCTGGTGTCCGCGATCTGCTGTTGGGCCGGCGCGGATTCCTGCTGGGCCGGCGCGGCATCTGGCTTGGCCTGAACGGCATCTGGCTTGGCCGGTACGGTGTCGGCCGCTCGCACGGATCCGTGATACAGAACGGAACCGCACGCCGCCATCGATAGAATAACTGCCACTTCCCGAAGTCTGGACACTTATTTACCCTCCCCGCCGAATTTCAGCTCGTTCTTTTTGGTTCCCGATATGATTTCCATCGTGAACTCCTCCTTCTTTGGCGGCGGCACCACTGCCACTTTGACGGGTGCAGGCACCGCCCGCGGACGGGGAGCTGACGGAGGGACTTCCGGCTTCAGCTTGGCGCCGCTGAAGAGATTGGCCATGGCCGCGCCTGGAGTCTTAGCCACGTCGCGATCCAGCGGGTTGCGCAGGACCAGTTGGATGGTGGTCTGGCTGGCGGCCAGGCTGAGTTGCTCGGCTTGTTCGGGATTCACCAGCAGGTTCACCACCTGGACCGCGATCGGCTTGCCCTCGTTATCCTTCTTGAAGTCCTGACCCGCGGACAACACTTCGAGGTTCTGCAACAGGGTTTTGGAGAGGGTGCCGAGGCTTTGATCGCCTCCCGGCCGATTGCCGGAGATCAGCACGTCAACCCGCATTCCAGGAACCACGAACCCGGCCACGCCGACCACTTCATTGACGCGGACGGCCACGGCCCGCATGCCTGGAGGGATAGTGGCCGCCAGGCCACCGCCGGCCCCTTTGGGGGCCAGGCGCGATTCGATCACGGGTTCCTTGGCGTAAACCGTAGTGGTAACGCCTCGCCCTATGGCATCCTGAACGTTCGTGATCGCGCCCGCTGGAACCGCGCCGGGCCAGTCCGCAAGCTTGATATCGTCTTCCTTCAAGACCCGTCCGACTTCGATGTCGCGCGATGCCAGGGCGATCTGCACTGTCGACTGAGCCGCTTTGGCAGCCGGCGGCCGATTGATCAGCAAACGGTATAACAACAGGCTTGCGATCGAAGCCACGACAAACGCGAACGCCAAAACCCCAACAAATCGTTTATTCATTTCCGTTCCCCATCAACTACGCACGCCACCGATCGAACCCATCCCGAGGAGGTCTTACGCCTGAGCGACGCACCGGCCGTACCGCAACGCGCCCCTAATCGGGCGCCACTGCGCGTTGCGGGTTGAAACCGGCATTCGCCCTGACCCCGGGATGTCTACCCCGGAATACGGACGTCCGGGCGGATGCACCGGA
>JAIQFL010000445.1 GCA_020073365.1 Terriglobia bacterium
GGATCTACCGCTTGGGCGCCAGTCCGGAGGGGGCCAACGATCGCGGCGCTTTGGCCACGCGGAAGCAGCCAACTGGCTAGGAAAAGATCAGGGCAATAGGGAGAGAGAGGTGGTGTTGCTGGGGGCGTGCCTCCACAGCCATCCTCAAGAACTCAAATCCAGGACTTCGTCGGACATTAACTTATTGAGGGCCAAAAATGGTCTTGACAATGGGGTCCACTTTACGCCTTCGCGCAAAAATCGGTTGAGAAGGTGCGGCCGTGAGCTGCATAATGCCGTCAGCCAGAACACACACGACAGCCGCCACCGCTTTGCGGGCGTTGCGTTGATAGAATTACCGGCCAACCAGTGCAGACCATCCCGCCGGCTGCTCACGCAGCTTGCGGTAGAGGTTGTTGGCGATGAGTTGGTGTCCGTCTGGGTTCGGATGCGGATCGTACCACGCAACGCGCATCGTATCCAGATCCGAGGTGCTGCTAAAGGTATCCAGCAGATCGACCATTGTGACTCCCGTCTCAGTGACCAGTTCGCGGATGCCGCGGAAGGGTGGCAGCGACAGCTCCGGTGGCTCAACACCGGACAGAAAGACCACAATCACGTTGGCGGAGCTCAAATCCGCAAACTTCTTCAGATGGAGGAGAAGCGATCGCAATATAGGCAACTGATAGCGCGCCAGCTTGGTTTGTGCCACCAGCGGTTCGTCATTTCTGTGAACACCGGCGGCGGCCAACGCCTGGCGCAGGAAGTCGTATCTCGGATCGATGCCGTGAGGCAGCAGTTGCGCCAGATGAGAGCTCCAGTTGTTCGATACTCCGAGTTCCGTCAGGGTAATCATGTAGACATCCGGCTGGAACAGAGATGCCTTTCTCACCGCTACGTCATACATCTGCGTGGGGCGGTATGCGGTGACGGCGAAATTCAGGACTTCAAAACGTTTTCCACCGCCGGCCCGCCCTTCCGCATTGAGTCGTCTCTCGAACAACTTGTCGAATCGCCGGTCCATCGCGATACCGTACCCCCTGGCGAGCGAATCACCCAGCAAGGCGATCCGCCGTATCGCGGCAGACTTCTCCACGGGATACTCCGGGGCGAACATCCCGTGGCTGTTGGTAAACACCGGCCCTTCCTTGAGGTCCACCTTGGCGAAACCTGGTCGTGGCTCCCACAACAGGAAGCCTTGGCGTATATAGATATCAGCCTGCCCATGGGTTCGCGACCATTTCTCCCCGGTCCACAGCCACGCAATCAGGCTTCTACCCTCCGACTCCTCCGACTCACGCAGCAAGTTCTCGTAGTACCCTGCCATCGTCACGTTGCGAAAGGCCAACGACGACAACGCATGCCGACCGCGCGCCTCCGCGATTACCGTACGCATGAACCGCCCGGCCCCGCGATTCGGCAGACGCTGGGCTCTGGCCTGTAGAAGCAACAGGCCTGACAGAATGCACGCACAGGCGGCGGCACAGGCTAGAAAGGTACGCTTAGGCGGCAGGGTCTCCTTCATGTCACACCCACCTTCGCAGTGATGTTCTTGTGCAGCCGATGGACCAAGGTCTGGTAGTCCACCTTGTTCGTGGAAGTGCGCGGCAGATCGGCCACAAACACAAACACGTCGGGGCTCAGATAGGCCGGCAGACAACGCGCACAGAACATCTTCATTTCGAGCACGCCGGGTACAGGGTCGGTTTTGGCCACCAGGTAGGCCGCAATTTTCACGTCCACACCGTCGCCGGCGGACGCCGCTACTACCGCGGCTTCCAGGATGCCTTCATGTCGATAGAGGGCGCACTGAATATCGTCGAGTTCGATCCGGTATCCGTGGCGTTTCACCAGGCGATCGCGGCGTCCGACGTAAATCAGACCTTGTTCCGGGTCCTCGCGCACCACGTCTCCCGTCGAATACCAGCGCGTGCCGTCCCGGTACCGGAACGCGGCACGGTTCTCCTCCGGGCGATTCCAATAGCCCTGAAATACCGCCCCACCGGCTATGTGCAACCCGCCTTCCTCTCCCGGCAGAACCGGTTCACCACCTTCGTTGAGCACTGCCGCTTGGCAGTGCCAGCCAGGCCGGCCGATCGGAAGTGGTTCCGTCCGCTCCTCCGGGATCGGTGAAGGGAGAACCGCGTAGATGCTGCCCTGTGTCTCGGTGGATCCCCACAGGTTGTAATACGTGGGCTCTTTCCACAGCTTCATCAACTGCCGCAGTTGCGAGACCGGGAATACTTCGCCGGAAAACAGCACCACGCGAAGACTCGAGTAGTCGAACTGATGCATGTTTCCCGAAGTCACGAGGACACGGAGAATCGACGGTGTAGAGCACCATACCGTAAGCCGCTGCCGGGCGATGAAGTCCCCCAATCGCTTGGGATTCCTGCCGGTTTCCTGATCAATCAGGTGAAGCGACGCTCCATGCTTCAGCGACACGTAGAAGTCCAGAAGGGAAAACGCAAAATGGAAGGGTGTATGACTGCTGAAGCGGTCCTCTTCGGTTGGGAGCAACACGGAGGAACACCAGTCCACATAGGTCAACAGGTTGGCTTGACTCACCATTACAGCTTTGGGGACGCCGGTTGATCCCGAGGTGCAGAAGATGGCGGCCATATCGTGCCTGTCCCGGCCGGCCCGCGGAACGATGGGGAGGCGATGATCGAGAGCGTCGCTCCACCGAACTCCTGCAGGCGTCCGTCCGTCGTTCGCGCCGACTAGAATCACATTTTCAAGGAAGGGCGCACATTCCTGCAAGACAGGCGCCAGACGCGCTTCCGCAATCACCGTCCGAATCCGGCAGCCCATGAGGATGGCGCAGAGACGTTCGGGCGGAGCCTGCCAGTCGCACGGAACGTAGGTTGCGCGCGCTTTCAGAATGCCAAAGATCGATATCACAGCCGTTGCGCTCTTGGGCAGAAGCACGGCTACACGGTCGCCCGGCTGAACGCCACGATACGCCAAAAATGCCGCCAGTTGTTCCGCACCCGAATCCAACTCGGAATAGGTAACTACCTCATCATCGACATCCAGGATCGCCGCGTTCCCGGGGACCCGCGCAGCGCTGACCTCCAGGTACTCCGCCACATTTCGAGCTTCTGGTACCCCGCCGGTCAAGGCTTCACTCCATTGGCACGCTGCTTTCTTTGAACGAACGCAGTTATGGCGTCAATGAATTCGAGGTTCTCGATACCGGCTTCATGCGCCTCCACCTCTATTCCGAATCGCTGCTCAATGAAGCTCACCAAGCGGAGCGTGGCCATTGAGTCCAGCACGCCGCTGGACTGCAAGGACATGTCATCTTTCAGGTTTTCGGGGCGTTCACCCGGCAACACCTCCGACATAATATAGGCACGAAGCTGCTCCCGGATCTTGTCCGACGATGTGTTCATCTTCTTCTCCGTTCACCTTGTTGTTCCACTTCAGTGTTTCCACCAGGACAGCAAGTCACCCCACGCGGCTACGGTCGGAGAACTCCACAGCGACCAGAGAGTCACGACTACCACGCCGGTGACCACCACCGAAAGTCCCTTCCGCAGCCTTTTCTGCCAGCGCTGCACGACAGGGCCACTCGGCTTGTGGTTCTCGACCCAGACATTCACCATCACCAACGCTCCCAAAATCGCCCAATAAAGCGTATCTGTCCCACTGAAGACAACCCTCCCGCTGAGCCAGAAACTCTGATAGGAGTGGAGTACCCACGTGGCGACGATCACAGCGGCCATCCCGGCCATCTGGGCCGGAACAATCCCTTTCTTCCGCAGCCGGAAATAGACTGGAAAATAGACAATCTTCACCATGAAATCCTTCCAGTAGATATTGATGCGACGCCAAAAGTCCATCAGGCTGCGTGACAGCAAATACTTATGATTGGTTTCCGGCAGGTCATACCCAAACAGGTGCAGCATTCCGACGATGATGTGAAACTGCCCGGAAACGCGAAGGTACAGCAGAAATGTCAGGAGCAGGTACCAGAGCAGCGATCCAAGCGACGTTACCGTGGTGGTGTCCTTCAGGTAGTAAACGATCCGGTAGAGCAGAAGGTGCGATGTTCCGCGGCAGATCCACCAGACACCCTGCTGTGCCACATGGTTGATATCCCGGCGATAGTAGCTCAACCGCATGGTCGTGTAATCGATTACCGGGAAGAAGTGGAAGTAAAGGTTTGGCAGAATAAAGAAATATGCCAGATAATCGTTTAACGGGGGCCTCCCCTTGATGTACCGGACGTCGTGGGCATAGATGATCATTCGAAACATGAAGACCGACCCGAACGCCGCCCAGAAACGGGTGTAATGGCCGGTTGCAGATACCACCATAGCCACCGCAAATCCGGCTGCCACCAGCCCCGCGCGCCGCCAATATGGGATATCTCTGCTGAGCACCAGATAGAACGCGGCTCCCGCACCGAGAAGCCCCAGTATCACCCGCCAGTCGAGCATAGCCGCGGCGCCCAGAAAGGAAATGCCAATCCAAAATCTTTCCTTGAACTGGAACGGCAGCCAATAGTGGACGGTGAACGCGCCGAAGGCCAGCGACGACATCAGAAAAAACCCCGAGTCTTTGGGGCCGAATTGTTCGACTCGGAAGACGTGGAGCACTGCCAACAACAGCGCCAACTGCGTCACCAGCGCGAGAAAATGACCGAGATCGGGCTTTGCCCATTGGCGGCGAGGATCAAGTGCACTCGCCTGGTGGCCCAGTTCCGCGACCGACTCCGCGGGCTGAGCGCTGAGGGTCAGAGACATTTTGGTGATGGGTGTTCCGTCGGGAAATTTGCCTTATCGAAAAGAGACCTCACAGCCTCGCGAAGAGAAGAGCACGTGGGGTTCCGATTGCATGTCTAATCCAAATAAATAAGATTTTCAGATCTTTAACTCCTTGGTGAATAACGGGTTTCGGAGAAAACGCGGCCGGCGCCCACCGGCCACGAGCTGTTAGATTCAGACGCCTATGTCGAAAATGTTGGGAGTTAGCCTAAACGGTCGGGTATTGCGTGAAGTGCCTGCGTACAATACCGTTTTCATGCTATTCAGCGAACAGGATTTCTCCGTAACCACCGGTCCGGCCAGTCGTCTGTAGACTGGAGTCCATATGGCACGAATCCGTTACGCCCTTCGCAGCCTCGCCAAGGCGCCCCTCCTGAGCCTGGTGGTCATTCTATCCCTGGGCTTGGGCATCGGCGCAAATACGGCAATCTTCTCCCTCTTGCATCAAGTGGTTCTGAGTTCCCTGCCGGTCGAAAAGCCGCAAGAGCTCGTGCTGCTCACTTCACCCGGCGACTTCAAGGGGGGCCGCAGTTCTACCAACAACTCCGGCAACATGGACTACATCTTCAGCTACCCATTCTTCCGCGATCTGGAAAAGCAGGCTCAGGCCGTCTCCGGGCTGGCCGGTTTCCGGGATTTGGGCGCCAACCTGGCCTTCCGCAGCCAGACCGTGACGGGGTCCCTGCTGGTGGTGTCGGGCGGGTACTTCCCCCTGCTGGGCGTGAAACCCCTGTTGGGCCGCGCCATCGCGCCCGAGGACGACCGGGCCGGCGGAGGCAACGCGGTCGCCGTGCTGAGTTATGGCTACTGGAAAGACAAGCTGGGCGGCCAACTGGATGCGCTCAACCAGCCGATCCGCATCAATGGCCAGGTCTTCACTATCGTGGGGGTGGCACCCAAGGGCTTCAACGGCACGACGCTCGGCCAGGATCCGGACGCCTACGTTCCCCTCTCGTTCAAGCCCTTGCTGACTCCCAACTGGAACGGCACGGACCGTTACGACGACTATTGGATGTACCTGCTGGCCCGCTTGAAACCGGGGATCACGCGGGTACAGGCCGAGGCCGCGCTGAACGGTCCCTACCTCGCGATGGGCGAAGAGATGGCCAAGACCCAGCACTGGCGCGAGCCAAGAGTGCAGCGCCTCCGGCAATCCCGCCTGACGCTGCGGGACGGCCAGCAGGGGAACAGCAGCGTGCGGGACAGTGGCCGGACCCCGCTCCTGATCCTCATGTGCGCGACAGCCCTGGTATTGCTGATCGCCATGGCCAACGCCGCGAACTTGCTGTTGGCGCGATCGGCACAACGGAAAAGGGAGCTCGCCATTCGCGCGGCCATGGGCGCGGGCCGGGGCGACCTGATGTGCCAACTGCTCACGGAAGCCTTGCTGCTGGCATTCGCTGGGGGCGTCGCCGGCATCTTCCTGGGAAGCGCGACTCTCAAGCTGCTCCTGTACGAGATCTCGGGAGACTCGCCCATCTATTCCCTGACATCGCAGCTCGACTGGCCGGTGCTGCTATTCGCCGTCGCAGTCTCCATCGCGACCGGACTCCTGTTTGGACTCTACCCCTCGTGGGAGGCATCCCGTGCTTCCCTGGGAAGCACGCTCAAGGACGAATCGGGGCAGGCATCCTCCACCCGCGGCACTGCGCTCGTACGGAAGGTGCTGGTTTGCGCGCAGGTGACCATTTCCGCCGTGCTGCTGATTCCCACCGGCGGGTTCCTGAGAAGTCTGGTGAACCTGATGCACGTGGACCTCGGAATCAGTACGGAGAATGTTGTGGGCTTCTCGATCTCGCCGGCGCTGAACGGCTACAAGCCGGAACAGATCGGCGCGCTTTTCGAACGGGTGGAGCACGAATTGGCGGCGATTCCGGGTGTGCGGGGCGTCGCTGCAGCGATGGTGCCGTTGATTGCCGGCAACAATTGGGGAAACGACGTCCGCATCGAGGGGGCGCCGCGCGATGGAAACTCCGACCGGCATTCGATGTTTAACGAAATCGGCCCGGGTTATTTCGGCAAGATGGGAACTCCGCTGATCGCCGGGCGCGAGTTTACCGAAAGCGACAATCTGGCGGCACCCAAAGTGGCGATTGTGAACCAGCAGTTCGTCAAGAGCCTGCTGGATGGCCGCAATCCCATCGGAGTCAAATTCTCGGGCGGCGGCGGGACGCCTGACATCGAGATCGTCGGAGTGGTGAAGAACAGCCACTATTCGGGGGTGAAACAGGATCCGCCAAACCTGTATTACACGCCGTGGCGCCAGGACAAGAAGCTGAACTCGCTGGGATTCTACGTTCGCTCGGCGCTACCCGCGGGCCAGACCATCCCGCAGGTCCGCCGCACGATGGCGTCGATTGACCACGATCTGCCGGCCGAAAATCTGCGCACGCTGGACGACCAGATCAAGCTCAACATTCAATCGGAACGCCTGGTACTGCAACTCGCCGCAGCCTTCGCCATTTTGGCGACGGTGCTGGCGATGCTCGGTCTCTACGGCGTAATGGCCCACAGCGTCACGCGGCGTACGCGCGAGATCGGCATCCGCATGGCTCTGGGCGCGGCTCCCGGACGGATCCGGCGGATGGTGATGCGGGAATTGCTGTGGATCCTGGGGATCGGTCTGGTCACTGGCGTCCCCGCGGCATTGGCCCTTTCTCGTCTGACCGAGAGCCAACTTTACGGCGTAAAGGCCTACGACGCCCTGGTGGTTGTGGGTGCGGCGATGGCGCTGACCGCCACCGCGATTGCATCGGGCTATCTACCGGCGCGCCGGGCGTCGCGCGTCAGCCCCCTAACCGCCCTGCGCTACGAATAACCTCGAGTAAGTGGGACAGACGATCGCCGTTTGTCGTCTGTCGCCGGCGGTATCATCGCGCTTCAGTCCCACGCCGGGCTGAGGAAATCCTCAGGCGCTCGCGGCGCCACCTCGCCTTCCTTATATATGAACTCGCCGCGTTTCATGGTCATGTGGACGAAGTTCATGCCGAAATGATGAGTGAGCTCGCGGTAATCGGAGATGTTGAGAATCACCAGGTCGGCCGCCTTTCCGAGTTCGAGCGATCCCACCCGTTCGGCCCGCCCGAGCGCGTGTGCACCGTTGATGGTAGCGGCGGAAATGGCCTCCTCGGGAGTCATTTCCAACTGCATGCAGGCCAGCGCCACCACGGTCTGCATGTTCAGTGTGGGAGTATGACGCGGATTGAAATTGGTGGCCAGCGCGACCGCCACCCCGGCATCAATGAACCTAAGAACGGCAGTAGGCCTCGTGCCTTGAATAGAGAAACAGTTACCATTGTTCAACATGAACAATGAAGAAGAGGTCGTTCAGGCTCACCCGGAGGGTGAGGTCCAAATCGCGGGAAATCAGCCAGCAGAAACCGGTACCAGCCTAGACACCTTTGCGGGCAAGATTCATGTGAAGTGGGCACCAGAAGCCACGGTGAGCAGCCTTGG
>JAIQFL010000446.1 GCA_020073365.1 Terriglobia bacterium
AGTGGGAAGGGTTACGTTTTTCGCGGCCAGACTTCCGGAGTGGTGGGCAAGGTTTTTCAAGCCTGCGGCGTCGCCATGCCACCCGCGCTACGCCCATGCTGAACTTATCTCCAGATGGGCGCAGGCGGAGAGAAAGCGTGTCACTAGGCCGTTTTCAAAGTTGCAAACCCTTGGAAATGCGTAACTTCCGCGGACATGGTGTAGAAGATGAGTTAGGATGTGTGGGTGAGAACATATCTCCTGTTGCTGCTCAGTTCGCTTGGCGGCGTTTCGCAATCTTTGCCGCTCGACCTGGGAGTGACAGGCGGCATTCCGATGAGCGAGACCCTGCGTACTTACCAATACAGCGGCCGCTTCGGCGGATTCCAGTCCGAATCGGCAACCCGCCGGTATGTAGCGGGAGGGACTGTCGGTGCACGTTTAAATGCCAGCCTAAGCCTTAAGGTCGGCGTTCTGTATCGGCGCTTTGGGTATGACTACGACGCTTGGGGGTTGCCCGTTCCCCTTCAATTCACGCATTTCCGCGGAACCGGCGCGTCCTGGGAAATGCCGATCCTGATGAAGTGGAGCGTAGTGCATCGGCGATCGCTGGCGCCATACGTCGCGTTGGGAGCGACCTACCGCCGATTGGCCAGTCTGAACGAAATCCAGACTCTGTACAACAACCTGTCTTTGACGAACCCACAGCCGGTTCGAGAATCGTCCTCGGACCAGCCTGATCTCCTCAAGAATCGCAACGCGATTGCCCCGACGGCTGTCGCCGGCCTCGAATTCCGAGTCCGCCGAATGTTCCTTGCGCCCGAAATCCGCTACACTCGCTGGCACACGGATACTCTCGGCGGCTTTGGCGACCCGATTCGCTGGAACTGGCAAAGGGTCGACTTTCTGTTCGGGATTGGATTCTCATTGGGGCGGCATTGACCAGTTAAGCGGCACGGGCATTCCTGCCTGTGTGTTTCTTGCCGCAACGGGACACCCGGCGTCCCGACGAGTCGGGACGCGGCAGCAAAGTGCGCCACGAGACTGCCGGGCTGGATTTGCCGCCGTTTCTCTGCCAATGCGATAGAATGAAAATCACACCTCCCCAGGATGGTCCATGAAGCTGGCGTCCGCACTTTCATCCGATTTTGACAGCGACGTCCGCTCTCGCGGCGTGAGCTATTACCGGTCGGGCGCAGTGCGCATCGTGCGCGGCTCGCCCTCTGAAGTGGAGGCCAGTGTCCGCGGCTCGCGGACCTACGACGTGGACATCACCTGGGACGGTCACGTGCTGACCTTGTTCTGCGACTGTCCGTATTTCGAGGGTGGCGGACCGTGCAAACACCTCTGGGCCACCATCCTGGCGTCGGATGCGAAAGACCATTTGGGCGCGATGACCAGATTCGATCCCCACGCGGTCTACTATGATGCTCCCGATGAGACGCTCGACGAGGACGAAGCGCTCGAAGAGGAGGATCCGGACCAAGAGCCGGCTTACTACGAGCGTCCCACCCGCCATTTTCTGCCTATTCCGTCCCCCGCTGTTAAGCCTCAGCCCCAGGTATTGCCGCCGGCCTGGCGGCAGCGGATCCAGGAGATCGCCCGTGAGAAGCTTCCCGCCGGCCAGAACTGGCCCGCCAGCCGCGAACTGCTCTACCTGGTCGACGTGGCCGCCAGCATCAACCGCGAAGCCCTGGTGGTCAGTCTCTCCACGCGCGAGCCAAAACGCAACGGCGGATGGAAGAAGCCGGCGGCTCCGAACTTGACCCGAGGCGGGATCGCGGGGCTGCCGAACCCCGTGGATCGGCAGATTCTCGATCTGCTGTCGGGATGCATCAATCCCTACGACTGGTCCGCCAGTCCTTACCAGTCGATCCCCACGGCGTACCGGCTCCTCGACACGTTCGCGTCCATCGCAATGCCGCTGATCGCGAGCTCGGGGCGCTGTATGCTCCTCCCTGTGAACCCGGCCGGCGAGGAGATGCCGCCGCTGGTTTGGGATGAGGGCGAGCCCTGGCGATTCCATCTCTGCTTGATCCGGCACGAGGCGGGGAATTGCGCCATCACCGGTTGGCTGCGCCGCGGCGAAGAGGAGATGGATCTCTCGACTCCGGCCCTGGTCACGCCGGGCCTGGTGTTTACCCGGGATCGCATCGCGCGCCTGGAGGAAAGCGCGCCGTTCGAATGGGTCGCTTCTCTCCGCCGGCTACGTCGCATCGACGCCCCCGAAGACGAGCTTGAACCATTGCTGGTGGTTCTGATGGAGCATCCCCTCGCCGTGCGCCTGGAGGTCCCCGAGGATCTGCGGTACGAAGAGGTCAACGTCGCGCCGCGGCCCTGCCTCACGGTCCGTGCCGCCAGGAAATACGAGTGGGAGCAGGAACGCATGCGCGCCGAGCTTTCCTTCGACTACGATGGACGGCGCGTGCCGGAGGCGCTCAAAGGGCGTGGCATGTACGATGCCTCCGCGCGCCGGTTCCTGGTGCGCGACAAGGCGGCGGAAGATGCCGCCAAGACGTTCTTGCGGCAACTCGGCCTTGACGATCTCCCCGCGAATTGGCAGGAGGACGTACCCGCTTTGCGGCTGGCCCCCAAGAGACTCCCGGCCGTGGCTCGCGCTTGTCTCGAAGCCGGTTGGCACATTGAGGCCGAGGGCAAGATATTCAAGCGTCCCGGCGCGATGCAGGTTCGAGTTTCCTCGGGCGTCGATTGGTTCGATCTGTACGGTGAAGTGGATTATGGCGGCACCACCGCCAACCTTCCGGTCCTGCTGGCGGCGCTGCGCCGAGGCGAGAACATGGTCCGTCTGGACGATGGAACGTACGGCCTGCTGCCGGAAGAATGGCTGAGCCGGTTCGGTTCGTTCGCCGGGCTGGGCGCCTCCGAGACCGATCACCTCCGCTTTCGGCGCAACCAGGCAGGACTGCTCGATGCTTTGCTTGCCGCGCAGCCCGAAGTCAACTGCGACGAGACGTTCGCCCGGGTGCGCGACGAATTGCGCTGTTTCGCGGGCATCGGCGCCGGCGAGCAGCCCGAGGGCTTCGAGGGACAATTGCGCGACTATCAGCGCGAGGGCATCGGGTGGATGGAATTCCTCCGCCGCTTCGGTTTCGGCGGCTGCCTGGCCGACGACATGGGCGTAGGCAAGACCGCGCAGGTGCTTGCCCTGCTCGAGACGCGCCGCGCGTTGCGCGCCTCTTCGAATGGGAACGGCGCGGGAAAAGACGGGCCCTGCGGGCCGTCGCTCGTGGTGGTGCCAAAGTCGCTGGTGTTCAATTGGAAGCAGGAGGCGGCTCGCTTCACTCCGCGGCTTCGCGTGCTGGACCACACCGGCCTCAGCCGGGACGTCGCCGGCTTCGCCCCTTACGACGTGATTCTCACCACCTACGGAACGCTGCGCCGCGATGCCGCGGAATTCAAGGACCTGGAGTTCGACTACATCGTGTTGGACGAGGCGCAGGCCATCAAAAATGCGAACACCGAATCAGCCAAAGCCGCGCGGCTGCTGCGCGGCCGGCATCGGCTGGCGCTCAGCGGCACGCCCGTGGAAAACCATTTGGGCGAGCTCTGGAGCATCTTCGAGTTTCTCAACCCCGGTATGCTGGGGGCCGCCAGCGTGCTCAAGCTGGCCGGAGGCGCGGGCCGGAATCCCAGCGAAGAAACGCGCCGGCTGCTGGCTCACGCCCTGCGGCCGTTCATTCTGCGCCGGACCAAACAGCAGGTGGCGCGCGAGCTTCCGCTCAAATCCGAGCAGACCATCCTCTGCGAGTTGGAGGCCCCGCAGCGCAAGCTCTACAACGAGCTCCGCGCCCACTACCGCAATTCCCTGCTGAATACGGTGGCGGCCCAGGGCCTGGCGAAGTCCAAGATTCAGGTACTGGAGGCGCTCTTACGGCTGCGCCAGGCGGCCTGCCACCCGGGTCTGCTGGACCCCAAGCGCCGAAACGATTCCAGCGCCAAACTCGATGTTCTGATCGGCCGCCTGGGAGAAGTCGTCGAGGAGGGCCACAAGGCGCTGGTGTTCTCCCAGTTCACCAGCCTGCTCGCGATCGTACGGGAGCGGCTGGATGAGTTGGGGATCGTGTATGAATACCTGGATGGCGCGACGCGCGACCGGCAGCAACGCGTGGATCGTTTCCAGAACGATTCCACTTGCGGTCTGTTCCTGATCAGCCTCAAAGCGGGAGGTCTCGGCCTGAACCTCACCGCCGCGGAATACGTCTTCCTGCTCGACCCCTGGTGGAACCCGGCAGTGGAAGCGCAAGCCGTGGACCGGGCGCACCGGATCGGCCAGACGCGCCAGGTGTTCGCCTACCGCCTGATCGCGCGCGACACCGTCGAAGAAAAGGTCCTGCAACTGCAAAACAGCAAGCGCGAACTGGCGGCCGCCATCATCAGCGAGGACAACAGCCTGATCCGCAATCTGCAGCGCGAGGATCTGGAGTTGCTGCTGTCGTAAGAGACCTGTGGTTTCCAGCGGGACGGGAAGCACTGCTGAAAGGTCTTTAAATGAGCGTCACGCCTTCAGTCAAAGCGGCTTTTCTGAGGGCTTGATCCGAGGTGGCCAGAGGGAGTTTCTCGCGGAGGGCCAGGTCGATATAAGCCACATCGTAGGCGGCCAGATTGTGTTTCCTCGCCAAAGATTCCAGCGCGATGTTGTTGAGCCATTCTCAACGTACAACCAGGATAGGCATCGATTCCAAAAGCCCGATATATTCCTGAATGTCGGCCTCATTGATCCGCTTGCGTTTGCTGTAGGCGATAAAGATGCCATTGGCTATTTCGAACGCCCAGACTTCAGGCACAACGACATCGGCCTCTTCAACTCGTTGAAGAATCGCGCGGCTGTAAGGTGTGTTTTCGGTTGGATCGCCGGGAAAGCACCATGAGAAGGCTACGGACGCATCGAGAACGAACGCTTCCATTAGAAGCGGTGGCCTTCATGCAAAAACTGACGGGTGACCGGCTCCCCCAAACTGAGTTTGCGGCGTTCACCGAACTCGATCATGCGTCGAACCGCCTCGCGGCGGCTTGCCCGGTCAAAGCGGCGGTCGTGTGGAAGGCTGGCTAAAGCGGTGGTGAGCACTTCATCGACCGACTTGAAATGGCCGTTGGCCAACTGCTGCTGGATAATTCGCTCCTGCTCAGGCTTGAGTTCGATGGTCATACCACCAACTTAGCCGCATTTGGGGCGCGGTGCAAGCTTGCTTCTCACCGTTACTGGGCAGCCTGCTCGGGCTGCCCCACGAGGCCCGCCCTACTGAAACACTCCGCCACAGGCTTCACCGTGATGTCCTGCGGGCGCAGGTGCAGCGGCCACTTCTCCACGATCTTGTCCTCCTCCGTGATGGCCGCCGGCTTGGACGAATTGTAGGTCATCGGGGATGGGTCGTCGCTGGCGAACAACCGCTTCAGCTCTTCGCCGTTCTTCGATACCGCCACGATCACCAGGCGGTCGGTCCGCAAATACCGGCGGATGGCGCGGTTCACATCGTCGCGCGTCAGCCTGGCGAGCGCCGTCTTGAGGTGCTCGCCGTAACCAGGCATCAAATAATGGCCCCAAAGACACGGCGCCGCGGGATGAAGCACGGAATGGCGAGATGCCCGCTCGTCAACCAGGAGCTTACGGACGCGCCAGAGGAGTGGGGACCGCCGCACCCTTGGCGCGCGGCGATTGGTAGTGGGCTTCTTGAACATTGGGAACCTACCACCAGTTGCGCACTGTGAAATCCACGTGAATGTGGTGGATCTCGGTATCGCCGGCGTACCGGCGAAGTTGACTTGTGGCCATAGTCCATCCCTCGATGTTCTTTCCTGTCCGGTATTTTTGGTCGTAGGTTTCGAGTGCTGTCAGGAATAATTCACCGGCGCAGGCGGATTCAACATAAATCGCCAACCACGGCTCACATCCAAATGCTTCACACGCAGCAAGCAACTTCTCTCTGTCCCTTGATCGCCGGAATATGTAGACGCTTTCGGATTCGGTATTGGGGACACGAGTACGCGACTTGACGGAGATACCGATTCGTTGTTTAGATTCCTTGTGGTACGCCACGAGGTCTATCCCACTGAGGTCAACAATGCTCACCTCAAAACCAGAGCGAGAGAGCCAGTTGCAAACTGCCCTTCTCCAAAGCTCCCCACAATCTTGGAGTGCCGAGATGACTTTACGATTCGAATGCCAAGAGTTGTGGCCTCATCAGTCACCGCGCAAGAATAGCACATTGCGCGAGCGTTGGAAGCGGTAATGGACTGGCCAGCATTACAACCCAAACGGGTTAGGAACGCGCGTGCTGGTGTTTGGGCTGTCGCACTACGGTCCCACCGAGTGCACTACCAATGTTGTCGCACCTGTTGCCTGTGTTATGGGCCGGATCCGCTTCTTCACCTGCGCAGCCGACTGTAGCCGCCACGCGTTGCAAACACGGGTACTTAGACAGGAAAAGCCGATCTCCGCCGGTAATTGGGGGACTGGGTGTACGACAGAAAAATGAAAATGCCGAGTCATGCAACCTTCCGTCGAGCGGAGCGGCGCTCCCAGAAATCCTCGAAGCGCCCGCTGAGCCTGGCACATCGCAGGGCGATGATGGCATCGGCTCCCCGGACTGTCCAGTGCATGCCAGACTGTTTGAGGCGTTCGCCGATAGCCACTTTGCAGCCCGCCTCGACAACTCCCGTGGAGGTGCACAGGCCCTGTGCGTGGAATTCTACATACCGCATACGATGACGGTTGTTCTGAAAATAGTCGATCCCTTTGCGGGCTTCCTCGCAGCTCTGGCTGTGCTCCGTTAAGGCTTGGATGATCGCGTCGATATTCTCAACGTCGAGTTCGTCGCGACGGAGTTTGCCCCACTGTATGGCCTGCGGGTCGGCCGGCCCATAAATGGCCTTGGCGATCACGCAGAGGCGTCCTTTGACATGATACCGATCGGCGATCTGAGTGGCGCTGGGGAACAACTCCCCAGCCGTATTCCAAATCCAGATCGCACAGTCACCCAGAATGGCGCGCCGCTGAGCCCGATCAAAGCCCCGGCGCGTGGCTTCTCGCAAGACCCGTTCGGCAAACTCCGAACGTTCGGCACCGCTGTCCGGGGCGGCGGCACTTTCGATGGCGGCGGAGTAGGTCACAGAGCCTGGGTCACGGATGGGCACGCCCTCCTCGTCCCGAGATTCGGCGCTCCAGATCGTGCACAGCTTCACTTCGCGAGTCTTGGCGGAGCCATCCTCTTGTTTGCCAGCCCGTCCTTCCAACTCCTTCGGGCGTACTGGAATTCCGGTTCCGTCCAGACCCAGGTACAGCGTGGGCGCTATCTCGCTCGCCGGGACCGGATCCACATGGCTTCGTTCGTCTTCGGCCACTTCGGCGCCCAGCGACTCGGCCGTACGTTCGACCTGCTTGGCGCCCACGTGCAGACCGGCCAATTCCTTCAACAGCCCACTACCTTCTTCAAAACTGACCGCTGCTCCGACCACGCCAATCATGCGGACGACACCCGGGGACAACGCTCCGTCCAAGCCCAGGGCGCGGTCCCGGGGACAGAATCCGCTTTGACACTCAGGGCAGTGGTAGTAGGCTCTCTCCAGCGTCAAATCGCCGAGAACGGTTTGAAAGCACTTGGAGCGGCGATCCACATAGCGCGCCATTTGGCCGCAGGAGCATGGGTGCAGCGCACCACTGGCGGCATCGGAGGTGTCACGGTTGAAGCGCTGTTCCAGTGCCCGTGCAGCGATCTGCAGGGATCGAGTGCGCAGGGCCGTTTCCAGTGCTTCGAAATCGAGGTCTTCAATGGCTTCTGCGCCCAGAAGATTTTGGATCTCTCCGACCAGGCTGATCTGCAACGCCTCGGCGAGCGCCGTTTTTTTTGACGTCGCGGCTGACGTTGTCGGTGGCCGCATGCAGTTGTGCGTCACAGACTTTCTCGCTGACCTCAACAAAGTCTCGAGTTAAGTTCCGAAACCGCTTGTACTCGGCGATTTGCCGATGTGTCTGCTCCACGGCGGAGGGCGGAATGATTTTGGTGACCGTCTTGCCATCCACTTCTCTGGTAAGCGAGTGGCTCGGGCCATGGCCGGTCGAACCCGGTTTGGCGCAATGACAGGTTGGTTTACCGCATTTGCGAAAACGTTCCACCAGGGAGCCGGGGCGGAGATCATCCACTTGGGCGAGGGCATCCTGCAACCTGGATCGTTCGCGCTGGAGATCCTCGATAGATTGCTGTCAGAATTATAAGCCCATGTCTCTGCATCGTCAAGATTCTCATTTTGGCGTCGTACACCCCCCCGCAGCGATGGTTTGACATTCCGTGACGCCATCCCGCCGATTTGGGCGCGCAATGGCCCGGCTGAGCCCGTGATCAACGCGACTGCGGTCCGGCGTGTCATGGCAATACCGATTGTATCGAACAGGGCGATTTACTATAGGTGAAAGCTGGTTGAGCAGATTTCCATTGCGCGCGTGAGGCGCTTGCCCTATCGTTTCGGTTGGAGTCTTGCGATTTAGGCGGTCCGCTTGAGAAACTGGCTCTGGCCGGTGCGGAGTTGCTCGAGAACTCGCCGTACATTGGCCAACTGCATGGCCACTTCGGTGTACTCGTTGTTTCCGGAGTGGTGTTCGACACTGTAGTAGCCGGTGTAGCCGGCGTTCCAGAGATTGGCCAGCTTCTCCTCCAGACGAGGCCCCGTCGTCAAATTGAAATCGAGGTGCGTGTGCGACACCCAGGGCGCTACCTCGCGGTCCGCGGCGTCTTTCTCTTCCGGCGTACCGGCCCAGGAGTCGTATACGTGGATGGAAAGACCGAAGCCGGGATGGTCCACGGCCCGGTGGAGTTTCTTCAGGTTCGCCCAGGATTTTTCGGCCCCCCAATGGTTCTCGGCGCCTACCTTGAATCCCCGATCATGCGCCCAACGAGCATATTCCTTGTAACGCTTGACGATGTGGTCGAACTGCTCGCCGGTCCAGGATTCGGCGGTCCCGCCGGAATCCATGCGCATGAAACGCGCGCCCAGGATCTCCGCGGCCTTCAGATGGCGCAGCGCATTCTGATGATTCTTCTCCCGCGCTTCGGGCTTGTCATCCCAGACGTAGGTGCCGTCGGTGCACAAGTCGGCCAACGTCATCTCGCGCTCATCGAGCGCCTCTCGAATCTTCTTGAGATACGATTCCTCCGTGCTGGCCAAGAATGAGTTCCATATGTCCGCTGCATCCAGGCCGTAACGGTACCTGCACGATTCGATGTAGCTGAACACGTCCATCTTCCCGTCTTTCAGGAGGCCCCGGAAGGAATAGGAAAGTATGGAAACCCTGATCTTGGGTGGATTGGTTGCAGCGTCCGCGACGGGCGCATGGCACGTAAGACCGGCTATGGAGGCGGCAGAGGCCGCCGCGCCGGCGCCCATGAAGGTCCGCCGGCTGATTCTGTCGAACACCTTTTTCATGACTATCGCTCCTGAATACCGTTTCAGAGAATCCCGCTCACAGACTCCAGCCTTCGCGGCAGGGCGAGTGCAGCAACTGATCCGCCGATGCAGAACCCGTGCGCACCCGCTCCCGATCCCAGTTCAGTTTTTCACCCGAACGGATGGCCACATTCCCGAGCAGGAGCGTCTCGGTGACGCTGCTCGTAAACTCGAAGTTCGCGTCCGCCCGTTGGCCCCCTGTGCAGGCGGCAATCCATTCCGCTTCGTATCCACCCGCCACGCGCGGCAGAGTTGGCGGGGGCGGCGTGAAGCTCTTGAGCCGCGATTCCGGAAGCAATCGAGGCTTCGCGCCATAGAAGTCGCAAAGTAGCGCACCCTTCTCACCGAGCAGATGCATGCCTTCAGGCGCGAGTTTCTCGTTGTCGGGCAGCCCCTCCGGCCGAGGCGGTTTCAACCCGGCGTCGTACCAGCTCACTTTGACGGGCGGCATACCGTCACGGGCCGGAAAGCTGTAATGGACAATTGACGCCTGCGGGAAGCTCTCCGGGAACAGCCGGGTTGAGCTCGCTTCGATACCATCCGGAGCTTTCAGCTTGAGCGCCCGGAAAATCGGATCGAAGCTGTAGCAGCCCATATCGCCGGCCGAGCCGGTGCCGAAGTCGTACCAGCCCCGAAATACCCATGGCTGGTACGCGCGGTGATAGGGGCGGAACGGCGCGGGGCCCAGCCACAGGTCCCAGTTCAGGTAAGGCGGCACCGGCTGCGCTTCCGCCGGCCGCTCGATTCCCTGCGGCCAACTGGGCCTGTTGGTCCAGTTATGAACTTGCCGGACCTGCCCGATCGCGCCCGCCTGGATCCACTCCGCGAGGACGCGGGTCGCATCGGATGCGGAATTCCAGATCGCCACTTCTGTCGCCACACCGGTTTGCCTTGCCACCTCGGCCATTTTCCGCGCCTCAAGGACTGAGTGCGCCATGGGCTTCTGGCAAAAGACGTGTTTGCCGGCCCGCATGGCCGCAATCGATATCACCGCGTGGCTGTGGTCCGGAGTCCCCACGACGATGCCATCGATGTCTTTTCTCTGCGCCAGGAGCTCCCGGTAATCCGCAAATACCGCGCAGCCGTGGTGCTGCCCTGCGCGGTTCTGCTGCGCGTAAAACAGTTCGATGGCTTGGCGCGCGGGTTCGCACCCCGACGACGCGTGGTTCGAGTCCTCGGACTCATATCCCCACCTGGCGTTGGGGATCAGCTTTCGGACGCGGTTGCGTAGTTCGTTGGTGCCGTACTGCAGGTAATCGCTGCTGCCGCTGTTCACATCGCAAACCGCCACCGCCTGCACATCGGGAAGCGGGAGGAACTCGAGCATCACGCGGATGCCCTGAGTGCCTGTTCCGACAAAAGCCAGAGTGACCTTGTCGCTTGGCGCCACGTATGGCGCGCCGCCAAGAACGTGCCGGGGAACAATGGAGAAGGCAGCGGCTAGGGCCGTTCGTCGCGAGACGGACATGGTGTATCCTTCGGTTTCTTGATAGAAAACTACTCCGGTAGCATTGTGAGGTAGCGGAGCACGCGCGCGCAATGGAATTGTTTTCAATGTCCTTTGCGTCCCGGTGAATCGAGCCCCGGCGGCACGCGGTACGCGCGGCCGGCATCGTTGCGGTAGGAGGATTCACCGGAGGTGAATTACCGTTGAAGAAGACTCAATTGCATCCGCTTCCGCGATCCCGCATGATGAGGGCTGGGAATCCGATCCAAGGAGGCGAACGGAGATGTCTACCATGAGCCGCAGGAACTGCATCCAGGGAACGATTGCAGCACTGGCCGCCGGCGGTGTTCCGGCGGCTTCAGCGGCGGATCGATCGCACACGCCCATGCGAAAACCCCTGGACCCGCATCGCCGGGGGATTCAACTCGCCGAGTTGTTCACGCTCGAAGAGGATCACAAGATTCGTCTTGCCAGCCAGATCGGTATCACCCATGCGATCGTCGGAGTGTCGCCGGCGCTCAGTCGCGTGCCGTCCGGCCGTTACGTCGAAACCCTGCAAAAGATCAAGGAGGATTTTCAGGCTGCCAGCATGATTTTTGCGGGCGTTGAAAGCCACCCGGTGCCGGCGGAGAAGATCAAGCTGGGGCTGCCCGGCCGCGACGAGGAAATCGAAAACTACATGGCAGCGATTCGAGCGCTTGCCCAAGTCGGCGTTCCTATGCTTTGCTACAACTGGATGGCCGGGCTGGGCTGGTACCGCACCCGGACGGACGTGCCGTCGCGCGGCGGCGCGCTGATCAGCGAATTCGACAATGAAGCCGCCAAACGCCAGGGCCTCACGGAGTGGGGTGAAGTCGGCACGGAGAAAATCTGGGCCAATCTGGAATACTTCCTCAAGGCCGTCATCCCCGTGGCGGAAAAGGCGGGCGTGAAAATGGCCTTGCATCCGGACGATCCGCCAATATCCCCGCTGCGGGGGATCGGCCGCATCTTGACGAGCGCCGCCAACTTTCGCCGCATCCTGAACATGGTCCCCAGCCCGGTGAACGGAATCACGTTTTGCCAGGCGAACTTCAGGCTGATGGGGGAAGACATCGCGGAGTTAGCCCGCGAATGGTGCGCGCAAAAAAAGATCTTCTTCGTGCATTACCGGGACGTAGAAGGCACGCGCGAGCACTTCCGCGAGACCTTCCACGACAACAGCCCGGTCGATCTGGCGCAGATGCTGCGTATCTATCACGAATGCGGCTTCGAAGGCCCGATGCGGCCGGACCACGCGCCCACTCTCGACGGCGAGTCCAACGACCGGCCCGGATATGCCATGGGCGGCAAGGTGCTGGCCATCGGTTACATGAAAGGCGCCATGGATGCCCTGGGCATCCCTTATGCCTAGCGCCACGCGCCGCGCATTCCTGGCGGTTTCCGCGGCGGCGCTCGGCGCTCCTACGGCGCAGTCCGCGGACTCCGGGCCCCTCTACCTGCTCACCTACGATCACGGCGGGCTGATCCTTTGGGGCATCGATCACTTCGCCGCGCGGCTGCGGGACGCACTGGCGTGGCTGGACCGCTACCCCGGCTTCAAAATCGGCCTGGAAAACGAAGCGTACACCTACGACAGCCTGGCGGAGCGCGACCCGAAGCTGCTCGCGGAGATCCGGGAGGCGCTCCAACGCTACGCCGGACGCTTCGGCATCGGCACCTGCACCTATGGCCAGCCGTTGTCTACGTTCATCAACGAAGAATCGAATATCCGCCAGATTGCCTACGCCCTGGAAGCCGACCGGCGCCACTTCGCCCGGTCGCCCGAGACCTACCTGATGAGCGAACATGCGATGCATAGCCAGTTGCCGCAGATCCTTGCTGGCTTCGGTTTCCGCAGCGCCATCATGCGCTCGCATTACATGATGTACGGCTACAATCCGACCTTCGATCGGGCGGTGGGATGGTGGACCGGGCCGGACGGTTCGCGGATCGCGACGGTGCCGACCTACAAAGGGGAGGGCGCGGAATTCAGCCGCACGACTACGGACAACTGGATTCTCACTCGCTGCCCAGGCCCGGACTGCAAGGGATCACTCGAAGAGTTCCGCGCGCAATACGCCCACCTTGCCCCCGCCATCGCCACCCGCGCCGACGATTCCGACCTTCGCCGGGAAGACCTGGTCCGGCAGACCGAGGGACGTCCGGAGTACCGTTGGATTCTGCTCGAAGACCTGCATCGCGTGCTCCCTCAGCCCACTACGGAATTCAGGACCGGCCCCAACGACTTCACCGTGCGCATGCCGTGGGGCTACTGTGGAAATGAGATCTGGAACCAGAACCGCCGCGCCGAAGCCGCGGTTCTGACGGCGGAAAGGCTGGCTGCGCTGGAGCTGTTGGCCGGCGGCGTGAATCGCGAAGCGGAACTGGACACCGCGTGGAAGAACCTTCTGGTGGGTCAGCATCACGACGTGCAAATCTGCGGGCTTCTGCCGGAGGCGCGCCGGTTTCTTACCGCCAGCATCAACACATCGGAGAGTGTCGCCGCCGCCTCGCTGCAATATTTCGCAACACGAATGGAAGGCGGGCCGGCCGCTCAGGTCACCGTGTTTAACCCTCACTCGTGGATGCGATCTGAATGGGTGGAGGCCACCTTCACTTTGCCGCGCCACTTCGCCAAGGCGATCGAGATTCGCCATGGGGATCGCGTGGTCCCGTCCGTACTACTCTCTGCGTTGCGCGCGTCCGATGATAGCCTCCAGGAAGCGCGTGTGGCGTTGCTGGCCGAAGCGCCACCGCTGGGCTTCGCTTCCTATGCCGTGCGATCGGCAACTACCCCCAAAGCCGATCCGGCGGCCGTGACACCATACTGGGATATCCGCTTCGACGCAGGCGGCGGACTCGCTGCGGTGGCCGATCGCGCTACCGGGCAAATGCTGCTGCGTGACGGGCGCTTCGCCGGGGTGATCGAAGGCAAACCTTGCATTGCCGAGGGAAAGTGGCGCGTGAGGCCGGCGCTCCCTGGCGCACAATGGAATACCGCAATCGAGGACGGCGCGATCGGCGGCATAGGCTACCGGCTCGAAATGAAGAGCTGGGCCACCTCTCCGCGACTGGATTTCCGCGTTGTCTTCGAGTTTGATGGCCAGAGGATCGGCGCCGTGAGCGACAACAAACGGGATGCCCGGAGCCCCTTCCTTCACGAAGACAAGCTTCGTTTCAAGTTCTATCCGGCCGGCCGCGAAGGGAGCATCGGCATCCGCGATTTGCCATTTGTCATCGCCGAGACGCCGGACCCGTACATTCAGGGCAACTACTGGACCGCGATTGCGGACGGCCGCACGGGGTTGGCGGTATTCAACCGCGGAACGATGTGCTGCGTGCGCGAGGCCGACGGCGGCATCTCGATCCCGCTGGCCTATTCGATGTACTACATCTGGGGAACCCGTATGCTTTCCGGCGAGTATTCCTATGAGTTTGCCCTGTACCCGTTTGCTGGACCGTGGGCGGCGGCCGGTCTGCATCGGGCCGCCCTGGAGTACAACTTCCCCTGCCGGGTTGTTGCCGGTCAACCGGGTAACGGCCGAATGGGAAACCAGGTCGCTCTCCTGGATGCCGCTGGAGAAGGCGTCATTGCCTCCGCCCTCTATTCGAAGGGCGGCGCCGCGCGCCTGCGCCTTTACGAACACCAAGGTCGCGCCGCACAGGCGCGCTTGCACTATTCGGCCGGTCCGGCGAAGTTCGTCGAGACGGACCTGGCCGGAAATGCCGGGCAGGCGGTGGATTCACTGGTGCGGTTCCGTCCGTGGCAGATCCGCACCTTCCGTTTGCAGATTTGAACCGCAGACGAACACGAGTTCGACCTCCCGGGACGTTCTCGATATTTACCAAAAGTAAACCACTGCTGTCCAAAACAGCCACAAAAATAGCGGCCCGTGTTGAGAACGGGGGCTTTGCTTCGCGGGAAGGAGGATTTTGAGGTTGAGGTCTATCCCTGTATGTTAGCCGCCTCCTGTCCAAAAGCGTGACCGTTCGAGTAGGACGGGGTTGGTGCTGCAAACAGTGTTGAGGCGGGCCGGCAGCCAATTCAGTGCTTTT
>JAIQFL010000447.1 GCA_020073365.1 Terriglobia bacterium
GGAGTCGCCCCCACCTCACGATGCGCACCTTTGGTGCGGATGATGGAAAACCACCCCGCACGCCTGCGGCGTGGATGATATCGCCTGCTCCTCTACTCCCACCAAAGGAACACGCCTTCGGCGTGGATGACGACCCTCTGTCCCGCATTCCCGTTCCCAGTCCCGTTCTCGGCGCGGGTCAGTTCAGTCAAGCGCTATTGGGTCACTCTTGCCAAGCACCGAAGATACATGCTAATCATCCGCAACGAGCAAATGCGGGCCTTCGAAGTCCCCTTATTTGAGGGCTGGGTCGAGGCGCACGTCCGCCAGTATTTTCCTTCAAAGTGCGCTTCGATGCAGAGCGGGGAGCTGCAAAAGAGGATTCGCGAGGGGATTGCAAAAGGCCGGCGCTATGGATTCAGCGGGGATGCGGATGTGTGCAGGTTTGTCGATATCTCGATCGTTCTGGGCGCCGGGTTCGACGACGATCCGCGATTGCCCTGGGCGAGGGACATTCTGAACGATCCTGCGTTCAAAGACGCGAGCGTGCGTTTGGAAATGCTGTTTGAAGCCGCCTCTGCGCACTTGCGGAAGCCGCACGACATGGCTGCGGAACTCGCCACGGCTGAGAAGACCGAAGAAGAAGTAGAGAAAGCGAGCGCCGAAGAACCGGAAGAGGACGAGGAACCCGAACCGGAAGAGGACGAACCCGAGGACGAAGACGAATGACCACCGTGGAGTTAGCCTGTGCCGAACGGTAATGACGACGACGCGCTGGCAGCGGCGGCAGCGGACGCAATTGTCCACGGCCCACCAAAAGCGGTGAAGGCGTGCGACAAAAACCAGGTTTCTCCTGTGATCGCGGTGGCGGCGCCGAAGATCGTGATGGTGAAAAAGGGCTATCAGGCGCAGGGGCATCGCCTGGCGGTGCGATTGGCCACAAACGCCACTTTTTCTGGGACCGGGACCCTCACGATTACGCCGGGAGGCGTCCGCCTGTTCGACTCGAAGGGCGGAGCGCTACCTCTGCCCTATGCGAACATTCCCGGGGCGCAGTTGTCGAAGGTAATCACCGTGTATGTGGAAGGCGTCAATCCGAGCGGCGCGATGGATGGGGTTCACCTTTCGCTCGCCCTCGCTGGAGGCGATAAGACGATTGTTAGCAGCCCGGCCACGGACACGCTCACCTGCGTCGAGGTGACCTTGGAACTTGGCCAGTACAAGGCTAATCCCGGCGGCGGAGACCCGCCTCCGGTGGGTGACAAGATCGGCGTGGGCAGAAACCTTCACTTACAGACGGACAAATATGGGGCGGGGCGGGCGATGCTGACCATAGAAAAGGCCCAACCGGCCGCGTACCCGGGAGACTTGGTGTTGAAGTCGAGGGGCGGACGGGTGCGGACTTTTGCTCGCGCCGGGAACGAGGTAGCCGCGGCGGGACAGGCCGAGGAGGCGGACCCGCTCAATACGCCCAATCCGTGGATCAATCCGCCGGGCCACAAATTGTGGGTGGAGGGAAGCAGTGCCAGCAAAGACGTGCTGGACACCGGGTTCACCCTCGAAATTTCAGATCTGCCGGGCGTAGAAGGCGATCGCGCCAACATCACTGTGGTGGATGCCCGTCTGAAGGTGCACCAGAGCCGCCGCAAGGCGGGAAAAGTTCCCAAGCCGGTCGCGGATGGAGACAAACTGAACCCCGGACGATTCCTGCACAAACAGGACGCAGGGAACCACCACGGACGCGCCCGGACGCTGGTGCCGCAGGTGAAGCCGAAGACCTTCGCGGGCAACCTGGAGCTGGTCGTTTGGGACGTCACGGCCAACAGCGCCGCCAGCCCCCGGATGTCGCTTTTCACTGCCGAAGCGCCAGGCGGTGGCGCGCTGGGTAATCCGCATAACTTTGGCCACGGCACCGTGCCCGCGGCCGGTCTGGAATTGTGGACGGAGGGGCAGACCACCAGCGGGGGACTGCGGGACACGCAACTGCGCTTGCGAGTGGCGGATGCTGAGGGCACCGCGGACCGGACGGCGTTTACCGTAGCGGAATTCACTAAGATCGACGCTACGGTGCAACCGACTCCGACCCTCAACCCGGCCAACGGCGCGGCCATGACGCCGGCCGTCGCCGCACCCAATCCACACACTCACTCCAGCACCAGCTACGACGACGATTTCACGGCGAACATACCGCTGGTCTTGATGCGCAACTCACAGCCCGACGTTGCGCTGGTGTTGACGGCGCAGCCCGCCGGTCTGCCGATCGTGTGGGATGCGCCGCGCAATCCGGCGGACCACACGAAGCTGGGGAGCAAGAAAAAGAAACCGGTCGTGACCGCAGGTGCCAACGTGTACCACGCGACGCTGAACGCCAACAGGAAAGGTTCTTTCAGAATTCGGCCCTATATCGATTGCAACGGGGCGGGAATCTATAGCGACGGCGAGCCGTCAATCCCGATGAACCTGATTCTGTTCGACGCCAAAATTGTAAAGGATCGCACCGCGGCGCATCCGAAGAAGGCACAGGCCATTATCACCCCCGGAGGCACAGTCGCCATCAAGAACGGACTCTGGACTGCGGGGCTGCCTGGAGCGGGAATCGCGATGGATCTCGAAGTGATCGTAACCGGCGGCGGAGCGGACGGCCGTCTCGGCGTGGAAGCACCGCAATACCTCTACGGCGGCCTCATCAATATGACCACCGCGCTCGACATCCACGCCGATTATGTCGCCGCCGGACCTCCCGTCGCGCCGCACACTTTTTCGTGGGCGCTGGTATCGAACAAGGCGGCTGCCACCACCGTGCCTGTCACGTTGGCTCCCGGCGTCGTGGCCTCAATGGATATTTTCCTGCCGGGCGCCGTGCCCACCCTGCTGGTTCAGCCGCTGCTCGATTCGGGACAGACCAATGCGGGCACGGGTGGCAACACCGCATGCATGCGCAGCAGTTCGGTGACGATCAACCCGACCAACCCGCCGGTAGGGAAGCGCTGGACAATACAGTGTATGGATTCTCCAGGGTGCACTTTTCCCGGAAAGCATCCGGTTCCGGCATACAGTGCGGCACAAATCACGGGGATCTTTTACGACGTCGGTTTCCGCGCCTGTTTTTGCTTGTGGACCAACGTGTCCGGCGCTGAAGCAGTGGTGGACGCTGCCGCGGTGGACGCGGTCGCCAATCGCTTGTATACCGTGATTCGGATCGACGATTGGCGGGCGTGGGGCGAATGGACGGTTTCGTTTCCGGTGGCGGGGGCAAAGCTCACGGTGGTCACGAAGCACAAGATCAAGGTCACCAAACGGAAGACAATTTCGCCGATGGGCCGTGCGCAGGACAATAATGTTGAGGTGCGGCCGCCGACTGGCATTCACAACGTCACTTACGACGGCCGGTAGCGGCGGTTCTTGGTATGGCCAGACTGATGATCGCGGTCTTATGGTTGGGAGGTTTCATGAGTAGTGTCGTCGAGGGCGCTGGCGGGCAGCTTCCGTTGGAGCCGCAATCCACGTCGGAAATCCTCTCCGCGACGCACCTGTTCACGGTAGCGATCGTGGGCCGGGACGATGTGCCGTGGGGTACCGGACCCGGCGGCATGCAGCAGAGGACGCTGCGCTTGCAGGTGGAGCTGCTGGAACTGCTCAAAGGCAGCCTCGACGTGCCTCCCGGCACGCGGTTCTCACTGGAGGTCGTCCAGAAGCGCGTGTCGGCATTCATCGAGATGGACTACATGGGGCTGTGGTCGCATGCCGACACCGCGCCGGGCGTGCGCTACCTGGTGGTCTCGACCGGCGCGTCGCAGTCGCCAGCCAAGTTGATGCAGGAAGGTCCCTGCAAGCGCCTCTTCGACGCGAAACTGGCGGCCGATGTTCACGCCGCAATCGCCGCCGAGCCCGGAACCAATGCCTCCCGCCTGCTGCAGTTCGCTTACGAGCGGCGGGCCAAGGTGGACGAGTTGTTTGGGCGCTATCTGTGGGCGAGAATCAAACCGGCTTTCTTGAAGCAACACGCCATGGTTCTGCCGCTGATTGTCCGTCTGATGCACGCCGCTGACGCCACAGAGGGATTCCGCCGGTCTGTGGCGGACGGCCTGGACGATGCTATGAGCGATTTGCACGAACCGGACGACCTCGTGATCGCGGTGGCGCGCGCCTACTTCGAAATGCTGGCACAGCCCGAGGCCCAGCCGCTGCACGATGATCTGATCGAAGGGTACATCTTCAACACCGTTTTCATCGACGAGGGAAAGTCGCGGATCGATTCGCATCGCGTTTTTCCGAACGCGGCCGACCGACAGAGGTACGCTTCTTTATTGAAGGACTCCGATCAGGAGCGTGCAGCGGAACTGCGCAATTGGCTGGCGCAACGCTAAAACTGAAGTAAATGTTGGTTCGTGGTTAGACTGGATGAGCCCACTTCGCAGTCATGAGGCGACTCAAACGAGAGCCAGTCTGTGGCGGCTTCCAGAATCTCCCGCAAGGCGGGCAAAGCTGTAGATGGTTTTCTGCATCGACGCCGTCTTGGTTTCTTTGGTTCGCGGTGTTCTACCTGGCGGTAGTGCCTGAAAAAGGTCAGATCGTTTACCGTGGTCTCGATCCGCAGAATGACACCCATGAGAACGATTCGCGCTTATGCCGTGCTCGGCATGAGCGCGATCATGCCGAGTTCCGGATCATGCCGAGTTCTTTACTGTTGTTGGTTTCGCAACACGATTTGACGGGTTCTCCATGGTTGCCCCACTCGGCATGATCCTGCCACGCTGTTTGAAGTCGGCCAACCGGGCCGACAGGAGAAAAGCATGTGGCAAGACTTATTTCGTCGTCGACACGTCCTCACTCGCCTGGCAGATGGCCCGTGGGGACAGTATCTGGAAGAGTTCGCAACCTCGTTAGCACAAGACCGATACAGCGTCGCAACGATGCGCCGATCTTTGTGTTCGGCCGATCATTTTGGACGCTGGTTGCTGGCCCAACATCTCACGCTCGCCGATACAGATGAGCGGAAAATCCAATAATACCGCGGTACATTGGGCCGGTGCGATTCAGGGGCATGGCCTCATCGCACGCACGGTCTGAATCTGGCTTTAGGGTTCCTGATTGAGAAAGGCGTTGCTCACGAGTGTACCGCCGACCGCCCAATACTGCCCGTTGGACAGTGGCTACTTCGTTTCGACGATTACCTGCAGCGTGTCGTTGGTGCGGCTCCCAGCACTCGCCAACGGTATCGGCCGGTTCTATCGCGCTTTCTCGTAGCGCGCTTCGGCAGCAGCGAGCCGGACTGGTCGCACCTGTCTGCGAAACACGTACCGCTCGCTTGTGGCTGGATGGCTCAAGCTCAGTTTCGAATGGAAGAGCGGAGAGGGGTACGTTATCAGCGTCGCCGACATCAAAGTCAAAGCACGAGGAGCGGATCCCCAAGCCTCTGCCGAGATTGCCGTGCGTGCGGCGCGCAAGCTGATGGAAAAGGCGCAAGAGGCGCTGGCGCAGGCAGCAGCCGAGGCCTAACCCGATTTCCGCAGTACCTGCCCGTGCCCACCCAGATTCCGGTGGGCTTGCGGGCGTGAAAGGAGCCAACGACGATGATCATTCGCAACGCCAAAGCGCACGGCCGCAAGAGCTGGGGCAAAATCTACCGCCGCCGCCTGATCCGCCGCATTCTCGGCCGCGGCGACGCCAAGGGGAAAATCGGCGGACGCTGAAGGTTCTGAAAGCATCGCATCAGGGGTCGGGTCGGCAGATGGGGGCAGATTGCGTCAGATGAGAGGCCACGGGTCGAAATTCGGCAGGAAGAGGGACGAAGCGATCGCCGCGCTGTTGACTCAGCGGAATATCGAGGATGCTGCCAAGGCGACCGGCATCGCGCCCAATACCCTGCTGAAATGGATGAAGGAACCGGAGTTCGATCGGGGGTACCGGGCAGCGCGCCGCGCCGCGTTTTCGCAATCCGTCGCCCGGTTGCAGCAAGGATCTTCCGCAGCAGCCACCACTCTGCTGAAGATCATGATTGATTCGGCTACGCCGGCTTCCGTCCGGGTACGGGCGGCAGAGGCCATCCTTAACCACACGGCCAAGGCAATTGAGATCGATGACATCGAGGCGCGCGTAGCGGACTTGGAACGAGCAGCCGAAGCGCAGAGGAAGCCATAAGATGCGTCGCGGGCTGGAGCTGAGAGTGCGGGCCTTGGAGGCAGCGGTGCCGGACGAGGCCGAGGTACAGAAGTCGCCATTCCCTCAGTGGCTGTTGGACGCCTGGCAGGAGAGCGGCCAGCAGCTTGACCTCCCCGATGCTGCCACGCTGCGGCAACACCAGCGTGGGCAACGGGTTGTAGCAACAGCAGGGAGGCATAGAAGGTGAGCAGTCGGCTTCTGGAACGAGTCAAACAACTGGAGCAGCGGCAGGATCTGGCCAAGCCGGTGTACCTCACGGAGTAAGAGACTCGCAACTGAAGACACATCCACGAACTTCGTACACTGATCCAGTTTCGGGTTAGGAAGATAGCTAGCGATATTGAATAATAACGCTCGCCGATTTGGGTGAGCTTCGTCAGAGTCGCCGGCCACCTGAGCAGCGGTGGCCTGACGCTTACCAGAAGGCCGTTCGGGGCCACTTTCCGAGAAGCCCACAAATCCGGCCAATCGTGATGCCCGCGCATCGCTAAGCCGATTCGAATGTGTGGACTAGGGGCGCGTGCACAGATTGGACCGGATTTGTGGAAATAAACCGGCCAAACTGCTTGGTTCTAAATCGCTTACGCTGAAATCTGGTTCAAGCAGATTTGGACCGGTTTATTTATACTTTCGGTCAACTGGGCGGACGCCCGTGAATACTACGGCGCGGGAGGATCGATTATGGAAGCGGCTCTGCATACATTCAGCAAAGGGTCTCAAACTCCGTAATTGAGTATATAATCGACGGTGGGCGGGAACCCACACGGAGAACCTAGTTCGACATCTGGCGCGAATCGTTCCTCTCTGCCCTCAAGGAGCCAGCGATGCACGTCCTCAATCAGCGGATCGCCGGGATCATCATCCTTTTGCTGTGGGCAATGCTGGTGGTAGTCAAGGCAATTGCGACGGGTTCTCTTTTAAAGGACAGGCCGCGGGGCGGCATTTGGATTTGGCTCATCCACATCTACAACTTTTTGTTTCTCCTGGTGGCGGCGCCTCTCGCCGCAGTCCTGATGATCATCCGGCACAGACAGTCTTTCAGGACGTCGGACTTGCTTACTGGCCTGGGTGTAGCAGGAATTCTGTTGTACGCCGCCGGGTGCATCCTGCTGGCTTGGGCTTTACTCACACTGCGAAGGAACTATCAGGTGGGAGGGTGCGTCCCCCGCGCCTCGGATGAACTGGTTATGCGGGGACCATATCGCTTCGTCCGTCACCCCATGTATGCAGCAGCGCTGTGCATTGCTCTGGGTCTCGCGTGCCTGACCCTGTCGTTGGCGTACTTCTGCATGTTATGCATCTACGTCGTATTGATCTTGTCGTTGATCCCAGTCGAGGAAGAGGCGCTGCGCCGGGCGTACGGCGAACGATACGTGGTCTATCGGGACGCCGTGAAGCGTCTGGCCCCGCCATTCTTTTGACGCAGGAGACTACTGATGATCGAAGCGCTAGTTGTGACGTTTTTCCCCGTGGCTTTCCTTGCCGTCCTGTTTACAGGCGGCCAACTGCTCCGGCGCAGGAAGATCGACATGGACGGAGACGCTCCCATCGACAGAAAGCTGTTCTATGCCAGCAAGTACCTGATCCTTGTCGTGTGGACGGCAATGGTGCTGGATAGCTGGGGCGTCGGTGTCTCTTTCTTTAATGGACCGGCGTCGCTCAAGAGGCTGGCTTTAGGCGTGTGGGCTTTAGGGTTCATACTGCTCTTTATTGGGAGGTTCGGGCTTGGAAACTCCTTCCGTATCGGGAGCCCCAGAGAGAGCACGCGGTTGAGAGTGGACGGATTGTTCCGTATCAGCCGCAACCCGATGTACCTGGGCGTGTATTCGTAAGCGTCCGATGAACCCCTCTTCCAATGCCGTTAGCCAAGCCCCATAGTGGTTCCATGACAAGATCTACTGTGGCAAGGAAGCTGGGATCAAGAAGCGAGGATTGGCGCGCGCGGATCTCGGCGCAAAGGCAGAGCGGCGTATCGGTGAAGCAGTTTTGCGCGCGACAAGGGCTCACCGAGCAGTC
>JAIQFL010000046.1 GCA_020073365.1 Terriglobia bacterium
AGTTTCTTAAACCAAATCGTATGAGAAAACCAGTCATGGCGGGCAATTGGAAAATGTACAAGACACCCGCCGAAACCATCGCATTCTTCGAGAAGTTCCGGCCGCTGGTCGGGACATCCGAGCACTGCGAGATCGTGATCTGTCCTCCCTTCACGAATCTCGCGGCAGCCGTGGATGCCGCGAAAGGCACGCGCATCCGCGTGGGCGCGCAGAATGTCGCCTGGGCCAAGGAAGGCGCCTTCACCGGCGAGGTTTCCGGAGCCATGATCGTCGCTGCGGGGGCCACCCACGCGATCGTCGGTCACAGCGAACGGCGCCAGTACTTCGGCGAAACCGACGAGACTGTTCTCAAGCGCACGCAAGCTGCGCTGGAGTACGGCCTGACCCCCATCGTCTGCGTGGGAGAGCGCCTGGAAGAGCGCGAGAGCGGCCGCACCGAGGCGGTGCTGATCGGCCAGTTCCAAAAGGGAATCGCCGGGCTCTCCGGGCAGCAGTTCGCCAAAATCGTGATTGCCTACGAGCCGGTTTGGGCCATCGGCACCGGCAAGACCGCCACGCCGGAGATCGCGGCCGATGCCCATCGCGTCATCCGCGCCCAAGTGCGGGCGAAGTACGGAAAAGAAGCGGGCGACGCCGTCCGCATCCTGTATGGCGGCAGCGTCAAGCCGGATAACGTGAAGTCCCTGATGGCGCAGCCGGAAATCGACGGGAGCCTGGTGGGCGGCGCCAGCCTGGACGCGGTGTCGTTCGCGGCGATTGTGAATTTCTGAGGCAGAGAGGTTGGCAGGCCGGGGACGGCCCCCGAAATCGGGAGCCGTACCAATTAGGAGTTTCGTAGCCTGTCCCCGAACTGCCCGCGCTAGTTGGCCTTGGCGGGGCTGGAGGTTTTGATCGGGAATGCCGGACGGTGCAGCGGCGCAGGCATCTTCTTCAGTCCCTCCAGGGCCAGCTCGATGGCCTTCTCGAGCTGCGGATCCCGCCCCTGTACGACCAGGTCGGGGCGCTGCTCCACCACGAAATCGGGATCCACACCGTGGTTCTCCACGACCCATTCACCGCTGCCCTTGTCGTTCGGCTCCCACCAGGCCCAGCCCGGCGCTGTGACGGAACCGCCGTCCAACATGGACGGGAATCCTCCCATGCCGACCAGACCGCCCCAGGTGCGCGTTCCCACGAGGGGCCCGATTTTCTCCTTCTTGAAATAGAACGGGAAGAGATCGCCGCCGGAACCGGCCTGCTCATTCACGATCATGACCTTCGGTCCGAAGAATGCTTCTTGCGGCACAAATTCCTTCCCCTCGCGCGGCGAAAGGGCCAGGAGCTGGCGGCGCCCCAGTTTCTCGGTGTAGAAGTCGGGCGACCAGCCGCCGTGATTGAAGCGCTCGTCGATGATCAGGCCGTCCTTGCCTTGCTGGCCGGCAAAGTACTTGTCGAACATGCGAACACCTTCCACCGCCGTGTCGGGCACATGCATGTAGCCCACGCGGCCGTTGGTCGCCTCCGCCACCTTCCGCCGGTTGTCCTCGATCCAGTTCAGATAGCGCAGGTTCGCCTCGTTGCCGATGGTCTTTACGCCGATCTCCCAGCCCCCCTCTTCGCTGGCCTTGCTGTTGACTTTGAGAGTGATGAGCCGGTTGGCGAGCCCCTGAAAGTAGGCGTAGGGTTCGCGGTCCGCGCGGGCGGTTTGGCCGTCCACGGCAATCAGGTAATTGCCCTCTTTCACCTTCAGGCCCGGCTCCGTGAGTGGCGATCGCGTATCGTCGGACCAGTTTTCGCCCTTGTAAATTTTCTTGATGCGGAAGAAGCCGCCGTCGGGCTCAAAGTCCACGCCGAGCATGCCGACATTGACGCGTTTGCGGTCCGGCACGTCGCCGCCGCCCACATAGGTGTGAGATGTGTTCAGCTCGGAGATCATCTCGCCGAGGATGTAGTTCAGGTCGCTGCGGTGAGCCACCCAGGGGAGTAGTGCCTCGTAGCGCTTGCCAATGGCCGCCCAGTTGGCGCCGCCCATCTCGGGATCCCAGTAGAAGTCCCGCTCGATCCTCCAAGCCTCGGTCAGAAGCTCCTTCCATTCGGCCTTGGGATCGGACGATACCTGCATCTCGGCGGTGTTCAGTTTGCCGTCGCCCACTTTCTTGCCGGCAACAGCTTCGATAATTCCGAACGTATCTTGCGAGCGGTAGAGGAGTTTCCCGCCGTCCTTGTCGAGCGCGTAGCTGCCGCTGCCCTGCAACACGACCTTGTCTTCCCGTTTCTTGGTGTCATACAGGTGAATCGCTCCGGCGGGCTGCTGCGGCCCGGGGCGGCCCATCTGTGTTTCCTCCATGGGAACCGAGACGTAGAAGATTTTGTCCTTGCGGGCTTCCAGATGGTAATAGATCCCCGGCGGCACCGGCACCCGCGAGATGCGGTCCGCCAGGCCTTCGATATCAATCTGGATGGGTTTAACTTCGGCTGTCTTCTCCGCGCTCTTTTCTTCGGTTTTCTTCTCGCCTTCCTTTTCGCCTTCCTTGGGCGCGGCCGCGTCGCTCTTTTTTTCAGTGTCCGCCTTTTTGGTCTCGGCGTCCTTCTCTTCGTCGCTCTGCGGTCCGAACGGAGCGGCCTCATCGGCCTTCAGCGTGAGCGCGAAGATTCCGGTGGTGTAGTTGTAGTTGAAGCGTTGATCGAAGTTGCCGGAACTCGGATAGAAGAAGCGGTTGGAGAGGAAATAGAGGTACTTGCCGTCGGGATCGAAAACCGGATTCCCGTCATCATACAGGTCCTGACTGATGCGCGAGACCTTTTTCTGTTCGAGCGAGTAGAGGTACATGGCCTCCTTGCCATTGGCGTTTTCCGGCTTGGTATACGCCACCCAGCGGCTGTCGGGCGCCCACGAAGCTCTCGGCCGGGCGGAGTACTCACTGGTGTCCACCAGCACCGGAGCCTTCCTTTCGATATCCACATACCATAACCGCAGCTTCTTGTCCGAATAGGCGATCTTTTTGGAATCCGGAGACCAGACAGACGAATAAAGATATCGCGTCGCGTTGCCGTCGCTGGTCACACGGATCTCGTCGCCGCCCTTCTGAGGGCGTATGTACAGTTCGTATTCGCCGGTGCGGTCGGAGAAATACGAGATCCACTTGCCGTCGGGCGACCAGGCCGCGTTCACTTCGTGAACCCCGGGGCTGTTGGTGAGGTTGCGCGGGCTGCCGTGCTCCGCGGGGACGGTGAACACCTCTCCGCGCGCTTCGAACAACGCCCGGACGCCGGTTGGCGAGATGTCGAACGCGCCGATGCGGTTCCCGACGCTGCGGATTTCGGGCCGCGCGGCAATGGCATCGCTCGCCACATGGATCGGGATATGGCTGGGTTCGTTCTTTTTCAAATCGTAGGAATAGAGCCGGCCGCCGTTTTCGTAAATGATGGCATCCGGTCCCAGGCTGGGCCACTTGATGTCGTACTCGGTGTAGTGGGTCAGTTTGGTGACTTTCTTGCTCGCCAGGTCGCAACGATACAGGTTCATGACGCCGTCGCGGTCGGAGATGAAGTATACGGAGTTGCCGCGCCACATGGGGAACATGTCCATGGCCTCGGTGGTGGGCAGCGGCTCGTACGTGTGCTGCTTCAGGTCGAAGAGTGCGATCGGGCTCTTCCATCCGCCCCGATAGCGTTTCCAGGTGCGCATTTCCTGCGAGGCGAGGTTATAGGCGATGCGCTGGCCGTCAGGGGAGAAACTCACCAGGGTCGCGCGCGGAACGCTCAGAAGTTCCGGGATGCCGCCTTCGGGTGAAATCAGAAAGAGGCGGCTATAGTCCGGCAGATCGCTGGCTCGGTTCGACCGGAACAGGATGCGGCCGTCGGGCGACCAGCCGAGCACCATGTCGCTGCCCGGATGATAGGTCAACCGTTTGGGCTCGCCGCCGGCCACAGGGACCACGAACACGTCGGAATTGCCGTCGTATTCGCCGGTGAAGGCGATCCATTTGCCATCCGGGGAGAACTTGGGGTAGAGTTCGTCGCCGGGATGAGCCGTGAGGCGGCGGGCCGTTCCACCGTTGGTGGACGCCACCCACAAGTCTTCCGCATAGACGAAGACCACCTGGTCGTGCCAGATATCGGGGAATCGCATGAGCCTCGTCTCGCTACCTGTTGGGTCAGCGGGGGCGGCATTCAGACAGAGGGGTGAAGCGGCCAGCAGCAGGATGGCTGCGGGGAACAGGAGCAGACGGGTAGCTTTCATAGAGCCTCCAGAAGCGGTTGGACGAACCGGAATGAAAGACGTCACACAAAAGATGCTTCCGCGTGCGGAAGTAAGGACCTATTGTAATCCCGAACTCCCAAAAGAAGAAGCGCTATCGCGCCGCAGTGTTCGGGCTGGACGCCGTGAGCTGCGCGTCGGCGAGTAACAACGCAAAATGGAGCGACATTGTCCTGTCCGGAAGGGGCCCCGTTGCGGTGAAGTGGGATTCAGAGTACCGGCACGCCTTCAGCAATGGCTGCCCGCCGCAGTTCTGTATCGACTGTCGCCAAAGTGCAACTCTCGCGCATGGCGATTTCAAGATAGGCAGCGTCATACGCCGTCAGGGCATGGTTGCGGCAGAGGGATTGAGTCGCGTCGAACACGGTTGCCGGGGTCGGATGCTCATCCAAGTCCACTGGCAGCCGGTACAGATCGTTGATAAAAGCCTGAGTCAGATCACGTGTCAGCCGCTTCCGTCTTTCCCCGACCAGCAGCGCATTCAGGATTTCATGTCGCCAGAAAGCAGGGACCGCTATTCTGTCGCCGCCAGCAATCCGCTCGGAAACCTCTTCCGCCTTTTGGGATTGTTCGTCGGGAAAGCACCACGTTAGGACAACTGAAGCGTCCAGGACAAGACGGATCACGGCCTGCTCTCGCGGAGCAACTCCTTAACCGTCATTCCACCCAATGAAAGCCCATGGCGTTTTCCGAAGGTTGCAAGCCGTCGCACGGCCGCAGCCGTGGATTCTTGCGCGGACGATCCCTGCGAAGGTAAACGGACACGCAACGCGTCTATCGCCTGATCCAGCGCTTCACCCGGCGTGTGCGCCAATCCAGAGTCGATCGCATCCATAAGCACCCGTTCCTGCTCAGGTCTTAACGTAATCGTCATCGGCGGCCCCCGAGTTCATTATCCCGCAAACCTGGCGCGAGGAAGGCTCACCTCACTCCGAGAACCGGTATCCCACGCCGCGCACTGTATGGATGTGTTTCGGGCTCTGCGGAGTGTCTTCCAGTTTCTGGCGAAGCCAGGCTACGTGCACGTCGATGGTTCTGGATGAGACGCCCGGCTGGTACTCCCAAACGGCCTCCAACAGCTCATCCCGCGAGACCACCGATCCGCGGTGATCGATCAGGTAACGAAGAAGCTCCAGCTCCTTGCCGGCGAGACTGACCGGTACGCCGCTCTTCTTTACGTGGCCGTTCTCGAAATTGACTTGGATGTTGCCGAACTCGAAACTCCCCACGGGAGCCAGCTTCTCCCTCTTCGCGCGGCGCAGCAACGCTTCGATTCTTGCCAAAAGCTCGGGGGCCTCGAACGGCTTGGTCACATAGTCGTCGGCGCCAATTTTGAGGCCCACCACGCGGTCCACCAACTGCGTCTTGGCGGTCAGCATCAGGACCGGTGTATCCCTTCCCTGGCGTCGCAGTTCCCGTAAGACGTCCATCCCGCTCTTGCCGGGCAGCATCACATCCAGGACGATCAGGTCGAATGGCTCGCTAGCCGCGCGGGCCAGACCCGTGGGTCCGTCGGTGGCGCTTTCCACTTCGTAGCCCTCCACGGTGAGGAGGTCGGACAAAGTGAGTACCAGACCAGGCTCATCCTCCACCAGGAGGATACGGGCGCTCATCCGGATACTCCGGCGGCGGCTTCGGGAATCAGGACTATGAACTCGGCGCCCTTCATCGGCTCGCTTCTTACTCGTATGGTACCGCCGTGCGCCTCCACGATCTTCTTTACCAGGTTCAAGCCCAGCCCGGTGCCGTGTACCTGGTCCTCGGCGGCGCGCTGGCCGCGGAAGAACGGATCGAAGATGTGTTCCTGCTCATCCGCCGGAATCCCAGGCCCGCGATCCGCCACGCGAATCTCCACCATCGCGCGTCCTTTGTCAGTGGCCTTGGAGGCGAAGATGCCAATCCAGTTACTTCCCTTCGATCCGTATTTAGCCGCATTAGTGAGCAGATTCTGCAAAGCATGCTTCAATGCCATGGGGTCGCCGAGAATCAGCGGAAGGCCCGGCTCAATCGTCTGCTCGACGATGCAGTGCGACCCTTCGATGACGGCTTTGCTCGAGTCCATGGTGTCTTGAATCACGGACGCGATGGACAGCGGCTCGGGCTCCTGGATCACGCGGCCCGCTTCCGAGCCGGCGAATCGCAAAACCTGTTCCACCAGGTCTGTGAGCCGGCCGGATTCCTGCTGAATCAAGGCTCCGTACCGTTCCACCTGGCTCGGATTGTGCGCCATCTTGCCTTGCAGGTTGTACCCGGCGGTGTGGATCACCGTGAGCGGCGTACGCAGCTCATGGGAGACGCCGGCCACGAAGTCCATTTGCAGTTGAGCGAGTTTCTGGGCGCGCCGGGTGTAGCGGATCAGGGCGCCCACGCTCGCCATCATGAGCAGGAGGACACCCGCGGTAACCGCGAGGTTACGCCATCGCAGGCGGGCGACCACGGTTTCGAGCGACCCCGCGCGATGCCGGACAAACATCTCCCAGCGTCCCGAACCGGGCACTACCCCCGGACCCGGCCCTCTGCCCGGTCCGCGGTCGCGCATGCCGGAGGGGCCCGCGGGGCGAGGATCGTACTGCGGGTCGAAGATGCCCACCGAGGCATCCGCACTGCTGGAAATCCGTTTCGGGGCTTGGTTTGTCGCCGTGGGATCGGATTGATAGATCACCGAAGGAGGGTTCGTTCTCGTGACGACTTCCACCTGATAGTCCGACAGGTCGCGCTGGACCAACTCGGGCAGCACGACGTCGTGAACGTACGGGAGATTCACCTCGAAGATCGCCCAGGCGATTTCTCTTCGGCCAAATGGCCCGGGGGGGCGGCCGGGCGATGCGGGGCGACCCGGACGGCCGGTAGAGCCGAGAGAAGAGTTTCCGAAGACCGGGACTTCGAAAACCAGCCCCTCGCGTTCGGAAAACGGGTCGGGCGGACTCCATCTCTGCCCAGGCTCCAGCCCCATCCTGGAGTTCAACCGGTTCCGCACGGCACTCCAGGTCTCGGGCCAATCGATGGTTTCGAGCATTCCTGTATTCAGGTCGAGGCCTCGCAACACCACCGTGCCTGCCTGCGGTACGGCGATCGCGATGCGCCCAAAGATCTGACTGTGCCGGCCAGTTCTCTTCCATTGCTCGTACCGCACCACTAGTCCCGTGTCCATGGACTGTGCGTCGGTTGCCGAGTTGGTGGGAAGGAGCGCGCGAGTGGCGGTCGAGAGTTCGGAGTCGAACTCCCGGCTGAATCGATTCAGACTGGCCTGCAGGCTTCCGCGAAGCCGCTCGCGGGCCGCAACGCTGACTTCGCCGATCCAACGGTATTGCAGCACGCCCAGAACTCCGCAAAGAACCAGGAGCGCGCTAACGAAAAGCCAGGAAAGCATGGCGCGATGACGGTACTTCTCCGGGCTCATAGACCAGACCTTGCCCTGCATCTTCCCTCTTTCTTCAGGTTACTCTTATCGAAGCTTAACGTACCATCGCCCGAGGGTAAAGACCGTGTTAAGGACGTTAAGCTTTCGGGTTGACGGGCAACTTTGGCTGGGTTACCCGGTACCTTGTAAGTGTGAACGACAAACGCACTGCAACCTATTTCAGGCGACTGCTGCTGAGGTTCGTCTTAATAGCCGCTTCGCTCGCCATTTCCGGGATGATGGCATCCGAATTTCACGGAACGGTCAACTCCGGAGGTCTGCCGTTTCCCGGTGTTACCGTGACGGCAACCCAGGGCGATAGGAAAGTGGTCACCACCACCGATGAAAAGGGCCTGTTCCGCTTCGCCGATCTGACCGACGGCATCTGGACGGTGGAGGTGCAGATGCTAGGGTTCGAGACGATTGCCCGGCAGGTCGGAATCGCCCCCGGAGCGCCCGCTCCGGTGTGGGAGCTCAAGTTCCTCACCGAAGACGCGCTGCTGGCCAGTCTGGATGCTACGGCCGGGCCCTCGCCGTCGTCGTTGCCTCCGCGCGAGGCGGACAGAGCTTCTGGCGTGGAGCCGGGCTCTGCGGTTCCGCCCTCGCGGGAACCGGACAGAGCTTCTGGCGTGCAACCGGGCTCTGCGGTTCCGCTGCCCAAGCCACAAACAACGGGGCGCGCAAGCCAGTCCGCCAACGGCAGCCGACCTTCCTTGCCGCAATCCGGCGGTTTCCAGCGCTTAGCCGTCAACCAATCCGCGGACTCGGGCGCATCGGCTAATGAAGGCGTACTGAAGACCGACGAGATTGCCGACCTCAATCAGACATCGGCCAATTCCTTCATCGTGCAAGGCAGCGTGAGCAGCGCCTTGGGAATGGGGCAGCAAAACGACTGGGGCGGTGGCCCTCCAGGTGGTCCTGGAATGATGGGTATGGGCGGCCCCGGGATGGGCGGCCCGGGCATGGGCGGCCCGGGAGGTGACGGGCCGGCCGGTGCGCAAACGGCTTCTCGCCCTGGCGGAATGGGCGGCGGTCCCGGCGGTGGCGGACCCGGCGGCGGCGGACCTCCCACGGGTGGCGGTCCTCCCGGCGGCGGCGGTCCCGGAGGTCCGGGCGGCGGACCTGGTGGCGGATTCGGCCCCGGGGGGCCTGGCGGTCCAGGCGGCCCAAGTGGTCCGGGTCGGCCGGACTGGCAAGGCCGCCCCAATTCCATGGCCTTCGGCAACGGCCGGCGCGATCCCCGCACACAATACATGGCCAGCGCGTTTTTCAGTCTCGACAACTCCGTCTGGGACGCGCGAAGCTTCTCCGTGACCGGCGCCAACCTCGAAAAACCGGCGTACGCGAATGGGCGCGGCGGCGTGACCTTCGGAGGCCCGTTGCGCATTCCCAAACTCGTGAGCGCCAGCAAACGCATCCTGTTCACGTTCGACCTCCAGTTCCAACGAAACCGCACCGGCACTACTTCCGACGCGGTAAACATGCCGACCGCACTGGAGCGCAGCGGAGATTTCTCGCAGATCCTTTTCCAAGGCGTTCCGGTGACCATTTACGACCCCGCTACAGGAGCTCCTTTCCCCGGCAACAAGATCCCGGCGAGCCGCATCAGCGCCACCTCGGCGGCCCTGTTGAAGTACTTCCCAGACCCCAATCTTCCGTTCGCCACGCGCAACTATCAGACTTCCTGGACGGGTTTGAACAACACCCATAACCTGAATTCGCGAGTCTCGAACATCCGCATCGGCAGCAAGGAACGGCTGAACGCCGCCGTGGGCTACCAGGGCAGCAGTACAGTATCGCCGAATCTGTTCGGCTTCATCGATTCCGGAGCGGGCCGCGGAATCAACGCGAACCTCGCCTGGTCGCGGAACATCACCGCCAAACTCACTAACAACCTTCAGTACAGCTTCAGCCGGATGCGCCAGCTCGCCTCGCCGTATTTCGCCAATCGCGAGAATGTGGCGGCCGAGCTCGGCATTGCGGGCACCTCCCAGAATGGGTTGAACTGGGGACCGCCCAACCTCAGCTTCACTAACTACGCCGGCCTCACCGATGGCAACTATTCGCTGAACCGCAACCAGACCGTCTCTATCGGCGACACCCTCCTGTGGGTTCACGGCATGCACAACTTCACATTCGGAGCCGACTACCGGCGCCAGCAATTCAACCAGTTGGCCGATGCCAATGGCCGTGGTAGTTACACCTTCAACGGGTCGGCCACCAGTCTGCTCGCGAATGGAGTTGCCCAGAGCGGCACCGGATACGATCTGGCCGACTTTCTGCTCGGCCTGCTGGCCACCAGTTCCATACGCTACGGCAACCCCGACAAATACTTTCGCGGCTCGGGCTACGACTTTTTCGTGAACGACGACTGGCGCATCGCCCCCCGGTTCAGCCTGATCCTGGGAGTGCGCTGGGACTACGCGACGCCCGTCTCGGAGTTGTACAATCGCCTGGTCAATCTGGATGTGGCGCCCGGCTATGCGGCCGTCACCGCGGTGGAGCCGGGACAGACCGCCACTTACTCCGGCCTCTTGCCAAATGCACTGATCCGTCCTGACCGCAATAACTTCTCGCCGAGGCTGGGATTTGCCTGGCGTCCGCTCACCAAAGGTTCGCTGGTGGTCCGCGGCGGGTACGGAGTCTATTACAACACGTCTGTTTACAACTTGGTCGCCAGTAACATGGCGCAACAGCCGCCATTCGCCCAGTCCTTGAGTGTTTCCAGTTCCGCGGCGAGTCCGCTAAGCATCCAGGACGGATTTCTCTCGGCATCCGGCCAGACGCTCCTCAGCACCTACGCCATCGACCCGAGCTACCGCGTCGGTTACGCGCAGACATGGACCCTTTCGGTGCAGCACGATCTACCGCTCAGCTTCTTCGCGACGGCCGGCTATCTGGGGACTAAGGGCACGCGGCTCGACCAGCAGTTCCTGCCGAATTCGGTCGCTCCGGGGGCCACGGAATCATCCCTCGCGCACAACTACATCTATGAGGCGTCCAATGGCAATTCCATCTACCACGCGGCCCAGTTCCAGTTGAACCGCCGCTTCCATAGCGGCATCATGGCGCGCGCTTCCTACCAGTTTTCGAAATCCATCGACAACGCCGGTACGGGCGGCCGCGGCCAGGGCAACACGCCCGTGGCGCAAGACTGGCTGGACCTTTCCGCCGAGCGCGGGCTCTCCAGCTTCGATGCGCGGCACAACCTCAACATGCAGGTGCAGTACTCGACCGGCATGGGAATGGGGGGCGGCACGTTGGTGAACGGCTGGAAGGGCGCCCTCATGAAGGACTGGACGATCACCTCGAATATCAGCGTTCGTTCGGGAACGCCGTTCACCGCGACGGTGGGCGGGAACCTTTCGCAGGTGAACGGAACGGCGGTGAACAATACCGTGCGGGCGAGCGCCACCGGTCTGCCGGTGGAACTGGCCGGCATGCTGTTCAACACGGCGGCCTTCACCGCACCGCTGGCCGGAGAATGGGGGACGGCGGGCAGAAATACGATCCCCGGGCCCACCACGTTTTCGCTCGACGGCTCGCTGGGGCGGGTCTTCCGGTTTGGGGAGCGGCGCAGCGCCGATCTCCAGTTCCAGGCCCAGAACATTCTCAACCGCGTCACCATCACCAATTGGGGCACGGTGCTGGGCTCCAGCAATTATGGCCTGGCGACCAACGCCGCCGGAATGCGCAGGCTCACCATCAATCTGAGGTTCAGGTTCTAACTTATGAGAACTATCATTGTCACGATTCTCACCGCGCAACTGGTTGTCTACGCGCAACAGACCACACCCCCGCCCGCGGCCACCAGGGGCGGAGTCAAGTTTGAGGCCACCAGCCAGTTGGTGGTGGTTAACGTCTCGGTAAAAGGGAAGAACGGCGAAGGCATGGACGGTCTGAAGGCGTCCGACTTCACGGTTACAGAGGACGGAAAGCCACAGCAGATCAAAGTATTCGAGTATCAGCGCATGGAAGATACCGTGCTTTCCCCGCCGTCGCTGGAGACCCGGGATCGGGCGGTGGCCACAACTCCGCCAGCAGCCGCGGTCACGGGTCCGCCGACGGCACCGGTCACAACCCCGGCAGTCAGACCCGCGGTCGTGAGCGCCATCGCACCAGCCAAGGCAGGCGAGCTGAAATACAAGGACCGCCGACTTCTGGTGCTCTTCTTTGACCAGGCGGGCATGCCGGTGGCGGACCAACTGCGCGCCCAAAAGGCCGCCTTGAAGTTCCTCAGCACACAGATGACCCAGGCCGACCTGGTCGCCATCATGACTTATTCCACCGACATGCAAGTCCTTCAGGATTTCACGGACGATCGCGATCATCTTACTAAGATCATCAAGGGCCTTAGTGTCGGAGACACGGGCATGGCGAACGGCAGCACGGGCGATGACAGCGAAGGTGACACCGGAGCGGCCTACACCCAGGATGACAGCGAGTTCAACATGTTCAACACGGACCGCAAGCTGGCTGCGCTGGAATCGGCCGTGAAGATGCTTGGGAACCTGCCCGAGAAGAAGGCGCTGGTCTATTTCGCCAGCGGCATGAGCCTGACGGGAACCGACAACCAGGCGCAATTGCGCGCCACCGTGAACGCCGCTATCCGGGGCAACGTGGCATTTTACCCGGTGGACGCGCGCGGCCTGGTGGCCACCGCTCCTATGGGCGATGCTACCCAGGCGTCGCCGGGCGGCCAGGGCATGTACTCCGGCAATTCGCAACGAACGGGCCAAGCCAACTTGCAGAGCCAGCAGGAGACCCTCTACACCCTGGCATCCGATACCGGAGGCAAGGCGCTGATCGACCAGAATGACCTGGCGCTGGGTATCGTGCAGGCGCAGAAGGATATTGCGAACTACTACATCCTGGGCTATTACAGCAGTAACACCGCGCTGGATGGCCACTATCGCCGCATCAAGGTGCAGATCGGCAAGAACCTGACGGCGAAACTGGACTACCGCTCGGGCTATTTCGCTTCCAAGGAATTCAAACAGTTCAACTCCTCCGATCGGGAGCGCCAGTTACAGGAGGCGCTCATGCTGGGCGATCCTGTTACCGACCTGACGGTGGCCATGGAGGTGAACTACTTCCGGCAGGCCAAAGACCGCTACTTCGTGCCGGTCTCCGTGAAGATCCCCGGCTGCGACATCGAACTGGCCAGGAAAGGCGGCGCGGAAAGTACGCGCCTGGATTTCATCGGCGAGGTGAAAGACGCCAAGGGAGTGGTGCAGGGCACCGTCCGTGACGAGATTACAGTCAAATTGAAAGGCGAGACTGCGGGCCAGTTATCCAAGCGCAACCTGGAATACGACACAGGCTTTACGCTACAGCCCGGCACTTACACGCTGAAGTTTCTGGCTCGGGAGAACGCCACTGGAAAGATGGGAACCTTCGAAACCAAGTTCGTGATCCCGGACCTTACTACCGATCAGAAATACCTGCCGATCAGTTCCGTGGTCCTGAGCTATCAACGGGAGAAACTCGATGCGGCCGTCGGTACGGCGGAAAGAGACAAGAAGCTGATCGCCGCCAACCCATTAGTGCAGGACCGCCAGAAGCTGATCCCGAGTGTGACCAGGGTGTTCCGCAAAGACCAGGACATGTATGTTTACCTGGAGGCTTACCAGCCGGGCGCGCTAAAAACGCAACTCATGGTGGCGACGGTGAGCTTCTATCGCGGTAAAGTGAAGGCATTCGAGGCCGCGCCGCTCAGGGTTTCCGACGGCCTGAATGCCAAGTCTAAAGCCGTGCCGGTGACCTTCAGCGTCCCGCTGGAGAAACTGCAGGCTGGAAGGTATACGTGCCAGGTGAGTGTGGTTCAGCCCTCGGTGCAGAAGTTCGCGGTTTGGCGGTCCCCGATGGTGTTGTTACCGTAGGGCGGCGTCCACTACCGCTCGCAGACGCTCGCGGCTCCGAACGGAGCCACGACCGTAAGGGAGTGATATCCCGCCAGCATCTCAGAATCCAAAGAGCTTCATCGCGTTCAGACCTCGAATCTTTGCGCGGGCGGGTTCGTCTGCAAAGTCGAACATCAGGTCGAAGAGCCGGGTCTGCTTATCAAAATCCTCCAGGGTGTTTCCGAGGCCCCCCCACAGGATGCGGTCCGGTCCGAAGGCGTCGAAGGCGCGCCGCACCAGTGGCTTGGCATCCAGGTACGGAAATGGTTGTGTAGACGAGTACTCGATGCCCGAGTACTTCATGTAAACACGGGGGAGCCTCGCCAACCGTAATACCTGTTCGAAATCGGCAGGCGTTCCCTGTCCGGCGCGCGCCAGATGATCCAGCAGCACCGGAACGCCCGGGAACTTCCGCGCAAGTTCGCCAATTTGCGGCGCGAAATAAGGCAGGAAGTGCATCTGAATCGCCAGGTCCAACTCCTGCGCCTTGCGCCATGTATTCTCCGTCGCCGGAGACTGCATGTCACGGTCTTTGATGGCGCCGCTCGACGATGGCGGCGTTCCCGGCTTTCGCATTTCATGGATGCGAAGCGCCACAATTCGTTTCGGGTTGCGCTTGACCAGAGTCTCCATGCGTTGGGGCGTCGCGGGCGCGATAGGGTCAAAGAGGCACGTACCCTTGAAGTATCCCAGCGAAGGCTCGTGCGCAAAACAGTATTCCAGGTAGCGGTGATCGTCCTGATAGGGCTCCGGATGGACAATTACCGTGTGGTCGATCCGTGCCGCGGCAACCACCTTGAGGTATTCCTCCACCGGGAACGGCTTGGGCTGGTATGGCGCATCCGGCGGATACGGGAAGCGTTGCGGGTCGGCGGAGAAAAGGTGCACATGCGTATCCACCAGCACGCCCGTTGGCCGCGACGCCGAGAGGGCAGGGACCGCTACTAACGAACCGGCCAGGATCTGTCTACGGCTGATGTTTGCGGGCATACCTGTTCCTCCTGGTGATGTGCTCTTCGTGCCAGTATACTGTGGAGCGTGCCTCGCGTCTCTCGATTCCTGGTGGCCCTGTCGGCGTTGCTCCTCTTCGGTGTTCCGATGCCGGCCCAAGTGACGGTGACCATCGCGGGGACCGGGTCGCCCGGGTTTTCGGGAGACGGCGGGCCGGCCACTCAGGCGGAGATCAATAATCCCTACGGGCTGGTGACTGGGCCGGATGGCGCTCTCTATTTCTGCGAGATCGGCAACCATCGCGTTCGCCGTCTGGACTTGAAGACGAAACGGATTTCGACGGTCGCGGGCAGCGGGCAGAAGGGCTATTCAGGAGACGGCGGCCCCGCCTTAGAGGCAGCTCTTAATGAGCCATACGAAGTCCGTTTCGACCGTGGCGGCAATATGTATTTCGCCGAGATGCAGAACCACGTGGTACGGAGGGTGGACGCCAAAACACGGATCATCTCCACCGTGGCAGGCACGGGCACAGCAGGGTTCGGCGGCGATGGCGGACCTGCGGCGCAGGCTCTGCTGCGGCAACCGCACAGCATCGCGTTCGACCCGCAGGGACGCCTGCTCATCTGCGATATCGGGAATTTGCGAATCCGTCGAGTGGATCTCAAGACCGGCGTCATCGAGACGTGGGCCGGTACAGGCGAACGAAAGCCTACGCCTGACGGCGCGCCGATTGCCGGGACACCGCTCAACGGCCCGCGCGCCATTACGGCGGGTCCGGACGGCAACCTCTATTTGGTCCTGAGGGAAGGCAACGCCGTGTATCGCATGGATACTCGTGCCGGCCTCATCTACCACGTTGCGGGCACGGGCGAGACCGGCTACCAGGGCGATGGCGGTCCGGCGAAATCGGCGAAGCTGTCGGGGCCGAAAGGCATCGCGTGGGCGCCGGACGGCAGCCTGTATCTCGCCGATACCGAGAGTCACACGATTCGCCGAATCGATTTGAAATCGGGAACCATTACCACGGTAGTGGGCACCGGACAGCGCGGGAGCGGACCGGATGGCGACCCGCGCCAGTGCCGGCTTTCGCGTCCGCATGGCATCTTCGTGAGCAAGGCAGGAAAGGTGTATATTGCCGACAGCGAGTCGCACCGCATAAGGACTCTCCAATGACAAAGCATTTTGCGTGGTTTGTGATTTGGGCCGCTGTCGCCGCTCTGGTAATGGCCTGGTACGCCTAACACCCGCGATGGTATCAACCGGCTGAATTTGTACAGTCTGCTGATTGCGGTGCTCGGGTCCGTACTCTTCCTTGTGGTGTATCACGCGATTCGACGCGGGGTTGTGGGACGGCGATTCTTGTAGGCTGCCAGGGGCAGCCCGGGCAGGCTACAGCATGCCCCACATGCGGTAGAATCGTCTCCACGATGAAGTCCATATGCCGCTTTCTCGTTTTGGCGATGGCGCTCTGCTCCAGCGTCTTCGCGCAGACCAAACCCAGGCTCACGCCGGCCGATTACGGCAAGTGGGAAACGCTCGTCCAAGGAACGCTTTCCCCCGACGGGAAATGGTTGGCCCACGAGATCCGCCGCACGGACCGTAATGACGAGTTGCGCGTGTCGGCGACGGCCGGGGGCAAGACGCACGTCGTGGCCTTCTGTTCGGCGGCGGCGTTTTCCGCCGACTCCCAGTGGCTGGCTTGCGAAGCCACCGTCTCCGAAGCGGAGCAGGACCGGCTCCGCAAGGCCCGGCGGCCCATTCAAAACAAGCTGTCCATCCTCGATCTGGCATCGGGCGCCGTCACGACCATCGACGATGTGCAGTCGTTTGCGTTTTCGGGCGAGAAGGCTTATGTGGCGTTTCGCCGGTATCCTCCTTCGCGCGACACCGCCGCTGCTCCTGCTGCGAACGCCGCGAATGCCGCCGGGCGCGGCGGCGGGGGCGGACGAGGAGGCGCCGGCAGCCCGGCCGCGGATGTGGAAACCGACCCGGCGGGCTCCGCGTTGACGGTCCGTAACCTGGCGACTGGAATCGACACCACTTTCGGCAACGTCACCGCCTATTCGTGGCAGGACAAGGGCACCAATCTGGCGATGACGGTCGGACTGGAAGGGCGTGCCGGAAATGCCTTGCAGGTGTTCGATCCGCGCGCGGGCTCGCTCCGCGTGCTCGATAGCGGCCCGGCTTTGTTTGCGGATCTCACCTGGCGCAAGGAATCGAGCGACCTGGCGGCGCTGCGATCCGTGAAGAAAGACGGCTACGAGGGCGAGAGCTACAACGTGCTGGCGTGGAAGAACCTCGGCGAGAAACGTTCCGCTCAAGTGGAGGCGCCCAAGCGCATTGTGGCGGCGCGAGCGCCGCAGTGGTCCGAGGATGGCGCGACCGTTTACGTGGGGATCGCCGAGTGGCTGAAGAAGCCCGAGTCCCACCGTTCCGACGATGACCCATCCACCGTGGAGGTCTGGCACTGGAAGGACGTGAACGTCATCAGCGAGCAGAAGCTGACCACCAGCCGCGATCGCGACCGCAACGCTCTGGCCGCCTGGCACATCGAGACCGGGCGCCTGGTGCCGCTCTCCACGAATCCCAAGGAAGACGTTCGCCTTTCCAAGCGAGGCACGCGAGCGCTGGCCCTTGACGGAACGCCGTATGAGGTGGACTCGGAATTCGGGCGACGCTTCACCGACGTCTACCAGGTCAATCTCGAAACCGGTGCCCGCTCGGCGGTTGCCAGGCGCATGATTCCGCCGGTCGATTTCAGCCCCGGCGGGCGTTACGTTGTGCAATTCAAGGGCACCGATTTCTGGGTGTACGATCTCGAAACCGGCGCCAGCCGCGACGTCAGCAAGGAGGCGGCGACGAGTTTTACCAACAAAGAGAACGACTACCCGGTGGAGCAGAAACCTTCTTATGGCGTGGCCGGTTGGACCAAAGACGACCATAGCGTGATCGTTTATGACGCCTACGACCTCTGGGAGCTATCGCCCGACGGGATAACCAAGCCGCGGCGGCTGACCGACGGGAGCGCGGAAGAAGTCCGGCATCGCTACGTGCGGTTGTCGCCACGGCCGGCCGTGGGAGGACGCGGGGGGCGTGCCGGACGCGGCGGCGGAGAGGATCCGGAATGGATCGATCTGGGGAAGCCGGTTTATCTGAGCCTGGAAGGCCGCTGGACCAAGCGGAGCGGCTACGGCCGCCTGGAGAACGGCAAGGTGGACAGGCTGGTTTGGCTCGACAAGAGCGTTCGCAGCCTGGAGAAGGCCAAGGACGCCGACGTCCTGGTGTATCAGGCCGGAGCTTGGGACGATTCGCCGAATTTCTTTGCCGCCGGCCTGGATCTGAAGAACCCGCAGCGAGTCAGCAATACCAATCCTTTTGCTTCGCAATACGCCTGGGGGCGCGCCGAGTTAGTCGATTTCAAGAATTCGCACGGCGACCGTTTGCAGGGGGCGCTATACTATCCGGCGAACTACGAGCGCGGTAAGCAGTATCCCATGATCGTGCAAATCTATGAGATTGAGAGTAATCAGCTTCATAACTGGACAGCGCCGTCGGAACGCACCACTTACAATCCGGCTGTGTGGACCCAGCGCGGTTACTTCGTCTACCGTCCGGACATCGTATTCCGCCCGCGCGAGCCGGGGATTTCGGCGCTCGACTGCGTCACTGCGGGGGTAAAGAAGGTGCTGGAGAGCGGCATGGTGGACGCGAAGAAGGTGGGGCTGGTAGGCCACTCCTGGGGCGGATACGAGACCACCTTTATCGCCACGCAGACCGACTTGTTCAAGGCCGCGGTTGCCGGTGGGCCGCTCACCAACCTGGCCTCCAGCTACGGTGAAATCTACTGGAACAACGGCGGACCGGAGACCGACCATGCGGAGGTGGGGCAGGAGCGCATGGAGGTTCCGTTGTATGAGGACCCGCAATCTTACATCCGCAATTCCGCGGTGTACTTCGCGAACAAGCTGAGGCCCCCGCTTCTACTGAGTGTGGGCGACCACGACGGCGCTTCTGACTGGCACCAGGATATCGAGTTGTATAACTCTGCACGCCGTGCCGGCAAGACAGTAGTGATGCTGGTTTACGTAGGCGAGAATCACTCCGTGGCCCAAAAGGCCAACCAGATCGACTATCATCACCGCATTAACGACTGGTTCGATCACTACCTGAAAGGCAATGACCCGCAGGACTGGATCACGAAGGGCGTTACGGTGCTGGATCGCGAGCGCGAGCTGAAGGGAAGCGGACGAGGAGGCGCCAGCAGCACTCCAGCGCCGGGAACCCGCGACGGAGGAGGGCAGTTCTAGCCCGCGGCAAGCCAGCGCGAGCGACCGATGGGCGTCTTGGAATTCATGCCGGCCACGCGGAAGGTGCTGCGGCTGCTGGCGTCCGAACCGGAGGATTTCGCCGCGGAGTATGGAGTCCGCCTTCACGAGGTGGCGCAGACCGTGGCCCAGCACAGCCTCTCTTTCATGAAGAGCTTTCCGTATGAGACTTCGCCCGATTGGTTCGGACATTTTGCCATCGAGGGGGAGACCCAGCAACTGGCCGGCGTTTGCAGTCTCAAAGGGCCGCCGGTCGACGGGGTCGTAGAGATCGCCTACTTCACGTTCCCGGGTTTCGAGGGGCGCGGCATTGGGACAGAGATGGCACGCTTTGTGCTGGAACGCGCCCGCAGGCTTCCGGAAGTGACATTGGTGACTGCTCACACGGCCCCGGAAAGCAATGCTTCCACTCGCATACTGGAAAGGATCGGGATGAGGTTTTCAGGCGAGGCGCAGGAGGATGGGGTTCCGGTGTGGCGTTGGGAGATTGAGGCGCTGTGAGAAATCCCGAGCGTGGACAAGCAAACCGATTCGCTTCGTCATCCCGGATCGCCCTTCATCCCTTCATCTGGGCTGACCGGCCTCGCGTTTCACCCAGCGGTATGCGGCCACCGAATTCTTCCAAAAATACTTCTCGGCGATGGCCGGGCCCTTGCCGGTGAAGTACTCGCGAACCACGTTCAGAATCCTGGGGTAGGGGGCCCACTGATCGCTGTTAGGCCAGTCGCTGCCATAGAGCACGCGGTCCTCGCCGAAAACACCAAAGAGCTCATCCAGGCGCGAGCGGTAGAAATCCAGATCCTCGGGAACGCGGCCATCCACCCGGCGCAGGACCTCGGAAATCTTGACGTATACCTGAGGACGCTTCCCGAGTTCGCGCAGGTCGGCCCGGTACCGATCGCGAGCCGCCGCTTCGGCGGGAGGATTCAATTGGGGGAGATGATCGATGACCACGCGCAAGCCGGGCACTCTGTCGGTGACCCGCACCACGGCATCGATCAGGGCCACGTTGGGATTCGCCGTGTCCAGGACCAGCCCGGCGTCAGCCAGGGCTTTCAACCCGGCCACGAATTCGGGCGTGGAAAGCTGTGCGCCCAGATCTCGACCCCACAGATTGCCGTAGCGAATGCCGCGGAACAGCGGATTGCGGTGGAAGCGCTCCAGTTGATTGCGGAACTCCGGCTGGCCGGGTTCGAGGTCGCCCACCGTCCCCACGATGATGGTCTCTTTGGCGGCGATGTCGAGCACCCACTGGTTGTCCTCCAGCCAGGTGCTGCATTCCACCTCGATGGCGCCCCGGATCCCCAGGGGCACGGCGATCTGGCGGTAGCGGTCGGGCAAGGCGGGCTTGTAGAGAACGGTGTTGGCCTTGCCCGGCCACGGCACGCCCTGCGGACGCGTCGGATCGAACAGATGGATATGGGTATCGATGATGGGGAGGGCGGGCGCCTGTTCCCCCGCGGCCGTCAAAGTGGCCCCGGCGGCGGCGCTCAGAAAGGTTCTGCGGTGCACAGCAGGTATTGTATCGCTCGCGCACCGGCGGATCGTGACAAGCTTGGGGCCGGACGGTATCGGGGAGCTGTCCTCAAAAAACGGAACAGTGTTCCGGTCGGCTTGTTGAAAACAGGACGGTTGCGGATCAATTCCGGAACGGTTCTTCCGTTTCTCAGGCGGGCGCGATCTTGAATAGGATCGGCGGGACGGGGGGCGGGTTAGCCACCAGGGTCCGCACGAGGTCACCTGTCGATTGCCACCAGCCGTGGAATACTTGCCCCCCGGTACAGCGAACGTCCAGCGGACGCCACGTATCGAGGTCACGTGACGGCTCGAAGGTGAGATCCGGATTCTCTACGCAGCCTTGGCCTTCCCCTCCGCAGGATGCACCGATGGCGCTGACCATCACGCCCCGGGTGTCGAGTCGAAGCCCCTCGTGCAGGGCTTTGAGCGCGCTCTCCTTTCCGCTCCAAAGGAGAGTAACAAGGCGAGGCCGGTTCGCCGCGGAGGCGCGTGCAATTAGCGCTTGTTCTTCGTCCGTAAAATAATCCGCGACAAAAGTGTCGCTGCGCGGCTCGATGGTTTCGAGATCGCAGCCCAGCGCGGCCCCGGATTGAGCGACGGCGCAAATCGCTATGCCGGTCCGGTGGCTGAGCGAGATGGTAACGGCCGCCGGCTTATTGGCGACGAACGCTTCGGGCGCGCCGGACGGCGCCGCGCGTATTTCTATCCCGGCGAGAGCTTTGGGATCACCGGGCGCGTTCATGTAAACGGCCACGGCGCGTTTCGCCGTCCAGCGTCCCAGTCGCCAATCGGCCCGGCGCTTGGCGAAACGCATGGCATTCAGACGAGCAGCTTCGCTCGCGCCGAGCCAGCGATTGTCTACCGGCACATCAGCTTGGGTCTGTTCCAGCCAATATACATTCATGGCACTCGTGGTCAAAAACCACTCACTTACGCAGGCGGAACCGCCTGTGCCACCACGAAAGGTCCTGTGCTTTCAGAGGTGGGACAGGCGGTTCCGCCTGTCTTTGTGTTCAGGGCTCTTCACGCCATCACGAGTTGCAGCGGTTTCAACAGAGTGGCATCGACGCTGTTGGGGAGTGCCACCGTTCGGTAGCCGCTCATACACACGTAGCGGTTTCCATCCTTATCCACCACCTCTGCATCGAAGCTTCCCTGTTGCGGATTCGGGGTCACGACAGCATACAGCCGGCCTTCGGCCAGATCCGGCGCGCGCAGCAACGAGACCCGATCGATGTGCAGCGGAAGACCCATGCGGCTCTCCTCGACGATCTCCCAGAGACCGGCGGTTTGCAGGCAAAGTTCCATGAGACGCGGCGCCATGAGCGTGGGCAGTTCCAGCGGGTGGTGATGGGTGGGCAGGTCCTTGGCGAATTGGCCGACGATCCGGTTTTCGTCCATCCAGCCGCGCTCCAGAACCTGATATGCCGGCCCGTGGAAGTAAACGCGATAGATGCCGGCAGCTTCATAGGTGGATCCGTTGGGCTGGGGTGGGGCTTCTGCCTGAAGGGATTGACAGGCTGAAGCCTGTCCCACCAGGCGGACGCGGGCGGTGAAGTGCGTGGTCACCTGCGGCTCCGTCTGGTTGGGGAGCGTCCGGCGGCCGGTTAATCGGCAGTCCGCCACCACGGCGTCACCGTTCGGACGGAAGAGTGCCTCGACCGTCAGGGTCCGCGGCTCGTGCCGATAGAATTTGACGGGCGCCAGGAAGTTGACGTCTTCGAGGGCCTCGACACGCCAGCCGGGCAGCATGGATTGCGCGGCCTCCGCAAAGGCCTCGATGCCCATAACGCCGGGCAATACGGGCGTGCCGTCGATTTGATGGTCGTGGAGGAACGGCTGAATCGCCGGGTCGAGGGTGGTCTCTATGGTGAGGCCGCGGTGAACGTCCATGGCGGCGATTTTGCCGATCATGGGTCCGTGCAAGCGGGTCTCGCCGGGGGCCTCCAGCGCGGCGGTATCCAGCCCGCCGGTGGCATCCCATTCATTCAGGAGAGCGCCGAGACGCTGGCCGATGACGATTTCACCGCGCGTCCCTCCCGCAGTCAGTTCGCGGCGGATCAACGGAACGCCCGCTTCGGGCGGCAACATATCGATGCCAGCCAGCTCCATCATTTTCGGAATGGAGCCGCGAGTGGCCATACCGATACCACCCCACGCCGTCCAGTCGATGGCGATGGCGCGGGTAGCCGTCCGGGTCGCGCGGAAGTTGGACGCGATCTTGCACAACAGGTCGTTGGCGGAACTATAGTCGGTCTGTCCACCGTTGCCGAAGCGGCCGGCAATGGAGCTGAACGCCACCGTGGCCCCCAGGGGCATGTCACCGATAGCTCGCATGAGATTGAACCAGCCGTCGCTCTTGACGTCAAAGACCAGATGGAATTCCCGCGGGTCCTTATCCGGCAGGAAATGGCTGCGCTCGATGCCGGCGGCGTGCAGCAGCACATCGATACGCGGGCTGCTCTCGCGCAGCTTGCCGATCACCTTGGCGACAGCGTCCGCATCCGTGAGGTTGACGCTGAAGTAGTGCGCCGTACCGCCCGCTGCTCGCACGGCGTCGATGGCGCTGCGGGCGGCCTGTAATCGTTCCAGGGCCGACAGTTCCTTTTCCACCAGCGCCGGTGTGGCGCGCTCACCGCGGGCCTGGATACGCGCGAACAGGTCGCGCTTGAGGCCCTCCTTGTCGCTCACGAAGCGCGCCAGGTCGGGATCGTCCGGATGGGGCTCGGGCGCCAAATCGAGAAGGTAGAACGTGCCGCCGGAAGCGGTTGCCAGGTCGGCGGTGATGGCCGAGACGATACTCCCGGCGGCGCCGGTGATCACGAAGACGGTGTCCTTGTCCAGCGTCAAACCGGGCTGGCCGTCGGCCGCGGGCTGTTCCTGCAGGCCGACCGTCCAGCGCTGCTCCGCCTTGTAGCCGATCTCTATCGCGCCGGGGTCGCGCAAGGTTTCCTGGATGAGGAACTCGGCAACTTCCGCAGGCTTGCGCTGGGGTTCGAAATCGACGGCTTTGACGAGGGCATCCATCCGCTCCCGCTTATACGTCTTGGTAAAGCCCACCACCGCGCCGCCCAGGGGCGCGACCGCACCAGCCTCGTCGTAGCCGTGCTGCCCGCCCAGACGGGTGGCCGAAACCAGGAAGGTACCCGGCAGCGCAATTTGCTCGAACAGGATACGCATGGTGGAATAGAGCGATTTGAGACGCACTCGCAGCGCCTCATGCCACGCGGCCAGGTCCATATCGCGAAGGTTACCCTCGATGTCGAGGGCGGGCAGCCAGTAGATCCCTTGTACGGGACCGGCGGCGAGCCAGTTCTTGAGGGTAGTGGCCAGGACGTCGGGATCTGCGGCGTTCTCGAGGCGGAGGACGTCCACACCCATCGCCTGCAGGCGTTCGGCCAGTGCCTCGCCCACTCCACCTTGGTCCGGCATGAGCACTACGCGTTGGCCGGCGGCGAGCGTCACACCGGTTGGCTTACACATGTTGAGCGGCGGGCGCAAGACAGGCACTGGCACGCGGCGCGGAATGCGGTTGGCGGCATCCAGACTGGCCAGGACGGGGCGCGCGGGCGCGCTCTCGATCGGGCTCAAGGCGGGCGGAAGCGCGTCGACAGGGGGGACCGCGGCCACGGTTGGCTGGCCGATGGTGGACCGGTCACGCGCGAATTGAATCACGTGGGCCAGGGTCGGGAAATCGCGCAGCTTGAGATCCTGATCGCGGGGAATATTGTAGATCTGGCGGATGGCGGCGAACATTTCCGCCTGTTTGACGGTGTCGACTCCGAGGTCCGCTTCCAGATCGAGGTCCAGGTCGAGCATGTCCTTGGGATAGCCGGTCTTCTCGACTACGAGATCCAGGATTTTCTCCTTGATGGGATCGTCCGTGGTGGCTGGGGCGGCGACAGGGGCGGGAGCGAGGGCGGGGGCGGGCGCGGCTGGCTCGGCGGTGGTCGGTGCCGGCGCCGCCTTCAGGTCGGGGCGCTTGTCATACACGAAGCCGATGACGTGCGCCAAGGTCGGGAAGTCGCGCAGCTTGAGGTCCTCGGCGCGCGGAATATCATAGATTCCGCGAATGGCGGCGAACAGCTCCGCCTGTTTGACGGTATCGACGCCGAGGTCCGCTTCCAGATCCAGATCCAGGTCGAGCATGTCCCTGGGATAGCCGGTCTTCTCCACCACCAAGTCCAGCAGGCGCTCCTTTACCGCATCGACGGCGACGACTGGGGCGGCGGGGACGTGCGGGGGCGCGGGCGCGGCCATTTCGACGGTGATTGGCGGTGCCGGGGCCGCCGCTTTCAGGTCGGGGCGCTTGTCATACACGAAGCCGATGACGTGCGCTAACGTTGGAAAATCGCGCAGCTTGAGATTCTCGGCGCGCGGAATATCGTAGATTCCGCGAATGGCGGCGAACAGCTCCGCCTGTTTGACGGTATCGACGCCGAGGTCCGCTTCCAGATCGAGGTCCAGGTCGAGCATGTCCCTGGGATAACCCGTCTTCTCGACGACCAGGTCCAGGAGGCGTTCCTTCACGGGATCGACGGCGGCGACTGGGGCAACGGCGGCGGGCGGGGGTGCGGCCGGCTGGCCGGTGGTTGGGGGCGCGGGTGCAGGCGTGGTGAGCCTGGTCTCTTCCGTCGCCGCTGTCACCGCCGGGGCGGGCGCTTTGACGCCAAGGTCGGGACGCTTGTCATGTACGAATTGGATGACATGGGCCAGCGTGGGAAAGTCGCGCAGTCTCATTTTGTCGTCCCGCGCGATCCCATAGGCCTCACGGATGGAGGCAAACACTTCCGCTTGTTTGACCGTATCGACGCCCAGATCCGCCTCGAGATCCAGGTCCAGGTCGAGCATGTCGACCGGGTAGCCGGTGATCCCGGCTACCATGGCCAGGATCCGCTCTTTCACGGGATCGCCCACCGCGGCTGGTTTGGCCGCCGGTTGCGGAGCAGGAGCAGGTGGGACAGGCGATTCGCCTGTCCGGGCCGGACTAGAACCCACCTTCACGGGGGTTGACGCCTCCACCTTGGATGGGACAGGGGATGCAGGGGTTTGGATCGCGGGGGCCGGCGCCAGTGCCGGGCGGACATCCTGAGCAACTTTGGCGATCCGCGGCGGCGCGCCTTGGTCTTTCACCCGCAGCGTGCGCTGGACCACTTCCAGATCCGTAGCGCGACCGCCAGCCACCCGGTCCATCCAGGTGTTCCATGCGGCCGTGTCGGCAATGCGCGTGGCGTAGCCCAGAGCGTTTGGGCTGGGACGTGTTCCATCTTTCGTCTTCACCCAACGCAACAGCGTGATGCTGATCTGTGAGCCGAACCCGGCGCCCAGGTGCATCGCGTACTCGATGGGATATTTGCCGCCTTTCGACAAGTTCAACTGGCCTAACTCGGGATCTACCTCCTTGAAGTTGGCCACGGGCGGCACGCATCCCGTTTCCAGCGCTTTGATGGCCACGACATCCTCGAGGCCGGTACCCATCGCATGGCCGGTGAAGCCCTTGGTGTTGGCGATCACGATGCGGTCCGCTGAGTTGCCGAAGACCTTGCGTAGCGCATGGATCTCCGCGGAGGCGCTGCCGCCGCGAGCGGGGGTGTACGTTTCGTGGGACACGAAAACCAGGTGTGGCGCCAGTTCTTGGCGCGGAATGCCGCGCGCTTCGACTTGCGCTACCAACCCTTCCATCACCTGGCCGATGTGCTGGACATCCAAGCGACTGCCGTGGAAAGCGCTATTGGCCGTCACCGACCCCAATACCTCGCAGATGGGCCGGATTCCGCGTTCGCGCACGGCGTCGGCGCTCTCCACCACAAAGGCGGCTGCGCCCATGCCCATGATCAAGCCATGCCGGCGGCGGTCGAACGGAATGGCGGCGTCCTCGATCACTTCGTCGGTGGCCGCCGCTCCGCTCGCCAGAAAGCCCGCGCCCCACCATTCGATGAGGTGGTCGGAGGTGATGTCGTCGGCCGAGATGACCACCACGCGGCGGCACCGCCCGGCACGGATCCAGTCCTCCGCCAGCGTCGTGGCCTGTGCGGTGGAGGCGCAGGCGGAGTTGATTTGCGTGTTGGGGCCGCGGGCGCCGATGAATTCGGCGAATTGCGAATGTCCCATGGACAAGGTCCTGAACAGGAAGCGGCGGTCCAGGACGTACGGCTCCTTTTCGATGGCGGCGCGCAACTCGTCGATGCGCCGGTCCAACTCCAGCCCGACCGGGGAGTGACCATTGGCTTGGGCCATTCGGCTGCGCAAGTCTTCGAGCATGGCCAACTGCTCGCGGCGGGTGTGGTCGGCGTAGTAACGCGCCGCCTCGTCGGCGAAGGAGTTGAAGGCGGGATAGGCAGCGGCAAAAATCACACCGGTATCGTCGCGCAGGTCGTCCGGCAATCCCCACCGGTCCGGTAACTGCGTGCCTTTGCCGGTGGTCTTATAGCGCATGACCAACGGGATGCCGGCATCCCGCAACGCATCGATGCCGGCCGCAATCGCCAGGCTGGCACCGCGGTCGAGGGAGGCCAGGCGGTCGGCGGAAACGCCGAATTCACTCTCCAGATCGAAAGCGCCTCCGCGGCCCGCCAGCTTGATCACGTCCGCCACACTACCGATGGATTCAAAGGTGGGCTCTCCGTTGTCGCTCTTCACCAGGCGCGTGACGTGTTTGTCGAGCATGGCCCGGCGGAAGCGCGTGGGGATCACGTCGATGAATTGATCGCCGCGCAGGATGCGGGCGACGTTGGCATCGTCGAAGATACGCTCGGTCCCAGGCAGGCCCAACGCGGCTCCGGTGATGGCCACCGGTAGGCCGGAAGAGGACCCGTTCGAGCCGTGGTAGATCTTCCAGCCGCGCTCCAGAACTTCGGCGAACATCTGCCCGAGTTCGGCGAGTGGCACAGGCATTTTTGCCTGTGTTGCCTGTGTTCCGCCGTTGGTCGCCAGCAATGCTGCCGCGGGCGCAGGAGAGTTGGCTGTCAGAGGCGGCGGCACTGCGATCGGTTCCGAAGGCCGATTCTCAATCGGCCGCAGGATGCCATCGTGCCCCATTGGCAAGGCCGGGATACCCGTGGCACAGCCAGCGGCGTAAAGACCGCACAGCGCTTGATTGAAGGACACAATGTCACCGACTTTCGGATGATTGGTGAAAAGTGAAACCACGTCGCCGCGGTCGCCGAGCACATCCTCGACGAATCCGTGCAATGCCTTCTTCGGCCCGACTTCCACGAAGGTGCGCGCGCCGGCATCGTACAGCGTAGCCAAGCCCTTGACGAATTGCACGGGCGAGGCAACCTGCTTCGCGAGAATGTCCAGCATCTCAGGCACAACGTGAGGTCCCGTGGGATAAAACTCGCCGTTTACGTTGGCTACCGTCGGGATGTGCGGCGATTCCAGATGCAGACGCTCCAGGGTGCGGCGTAACGGCTCGCTGGCCGGCGCCACAATCGACGTGTGGAAAGCATGGCTGACCGGCAGCGCCACCGCGTTGTAGCCGGCTTTCAGGAAAACCTCCATGGCTTGCTCGACGGCCTTGCTGGCGCCGCCGATGACCGCCTGGCAACTGCTGTTCACATTCGCGATCACCACGTATCCGTTGACGGTCTTCAGGATTCGCTCGATTTCGGCCATCGGCGCGAAGACGGCCGCCATCCGGCCGTTATCTGCCCACGCCACCTTAGTCATTTCGCGTCCGCGGGCGCTGACGGCTTCCAAGGCATCGGCGAAGGGGAGCGCGCCGGCGGCAACCAGCGCTCCATATTCGCCCAAGCTATGTCCCATGGTCATGTCGGGCACGATGCCGTAAGCGGCCAGGAGCCGGGTCAGCGAGAGATCGGTGGCCAGCACGGCCGGCTGCGTAATGGCGGTCTGGCGCAGATCCTCTTCAGCCTGCGCGACGGCGCCGGCGTCGGCCTGGTCGATGAAGATGAACTTGCTGAGCGGCTTGCCGAGCAGCGGGGTCATCGCGCGATCGGCTTCGGCGAAGGTCTCGGCGACGATCGGTTCGGAAGCGCGGAGCGGCTGCAGCATGTTTACATACTGCGAGCCTTGGCCGGGATAGAGGAACGCCACCTTGGGCGCGGGACCCTGGCCGCGGAAGATGCCTTGCGGGCGAAGAGCTTTCCACACGGCCGCCTGGTTGGCCGCCAGGGCCTTGAGGGCTTTGGCCGATTTGTCCGCCAGGTCGGCGGCGTCGGCGTAGTCGATCGCCAGGCGTTGGGGCGCGCGCAGATCCGATTGAGACGGGGCGGCGGGCGCCGGTGCGCGGCCCGCCTCGGCGTCCGTTTGTACCAGGCGCAGACGCTTGGCCAACTCGATCTCCGAGGCGGCGCCGATCACCAACGCGCCACGGAGGGGAGGCTTGGGGAGGGGAGCGGAATTGGCGGTCGAAGCACTCCCTGAGGACATCTGCCCGGCGGCGGGCGCGGCAGGCGAAAGCGCCTGCCCCACGGGGGAAGCTGAAGCATGGCCCACTGTACGCTTGCCGTTGCCGTTCAGCCTGTGGGGGATGTATTCTTCGAGCACGGCGTGAAAGTTGGTGCCGCCAAATCCAAAGGCGCTTACGCCCGCGCGCCGCACGCCATCGGCCGTGGCGGTCCACGGTCTCAACTCCGTGTTGACGTAAAGCGGGGAATGGGCGAAGTCGATATTCGGATTGCGATGCTCGCAATTCACGCTGGGCGGCAGCACCTTATCGCGAAGCGCCAGGGCGGTTTTCAGCAGTCCAGCCGCTCCGGAAGCGCCTTTTAAGTGCCCGATGTTCGATTTGACCGAGCCAAGGGCCACCGAGCCGGCGGGCAGATGAAAACTGGTCAGCACATCGTTCATGCTTTGCACTTCGACTACGTCACCCACGCTGGTGGATGTGCCGTGGCCTTCCATCAACGTCACGGTAGCGGGCGATAAGCCGGCATTCTCCCAGGCGCGCTGGATGCTCAGCCTTTGGCCCACCGGGTTGGGCGCTGTGATGCCCTTTCCCTTACCGTCGCTCGCCCCGGCCATGCCGCGCAGCACGGCGTAGATCTTGTCGCCGTCGCGCTCGGCATCCGCCAGGCGCTTGAGCACGAAGATCACCGCGCCTTCGCCCATGATGAAGCCGTCGGCGCCCTCGGCGTAGGGGCGTGAGCCGGTCGCCGAGAGGGCGCCGATCTTGCAGAACTTGACGAAGCTCGAGACGCCCATATTGCGGTCGATGCCGCCGGTGATCGCGACGTCAAAATCGTTCTCTACCAGTGCTTCCACCGACGAACTGATGGCTGCCATGGCCGATGCGCAGGCAGCGTCACATACGTAGTTGGGACCGTGAAAGTTGTAAATGTTCGCAATGCGGCCGGCAATGCAGTTGGCCAATTCGCCGGGCATGGTGTCTTCCGTAACCTCGGGGAGGAGTTGGTCCATCCGCTGGTGCAATTCGCGGGTGATATTGTGGCGCACCTCGGCCGGCAGCGCGGCGAAACTGGTGGTCGCGGCCAGCTCGCGGGCGTATTCCGGAAACTGAAGGCGCAACACGGTCAGATAGTGCTTCTCCCCGCCCAAGGCATTGCCGAGGATCACGGCGGTGCGATCGGTATTCAGGGGCCGCTTCGGGTAGCCGTAATCTTCCAGCGCCGCGCGCGTGCAGGAAATAGCCCACTGTTGCGCGCCATCCATGGCGTCGGCGACGCACGGCGGGATAGCCAGGTGCCACTTCATGGGATCCCATGGGTATTCACGCACCCAGCCGCCGATCTTGGAGTAGGTCTTATCTGGCGCGCTGTGATCGGGATCGTAATACAATGCCGGGTCCCAACGCTCGGGCGCAACCTCAGTGATGCTGTAACGCCCGCTCTTCACGTTCTCCCAGAAAGCCGGAACGTTGGGGGCATCGGGCAGAACGGCTCCCGCCCCCACAATCGCAATCGCTCGATAAGCAGTGTCTTCCATGATGACGTTTCCTGTTTCCCTGCACGCTCCAAAAACCTGGTGGGGCGGGTGATTCGCCTGCCGCGGTCAAGCGAAGCTCGCTGCGTGGGCGCTTCGCGGCCCGCCGGCGAGGGCAGGCGAATAGCCTGCCCCACCAGGTCTCTAAACGTGCGCCACAATCCTTCGAAGGTGGGGCAGGCGCATCCGCCTGCCTTTCCTTCACAGCTTCTCTTTACGCGGCTACTCCCGCGCCCTTCGACGTGCGATGGTAAAGCACGTCGGCTACAGAATCCATGTCCGCAATCAGGCCTGCCTGCGCACGGTGCACGGCGGGCAGTCCCAAAGCTGCTTCAAAGGCGCCCATCTCCGCATCCGTAACGCCCCCTGCTCCGGTTATCCAGCGCAAGCCTTCTTCGGCAACCTTGAGGGCCGCCTCGCGCGCGAAGATCCGGCTGATCGCGGCGAACGCCACCGGGTCGAATCGCTGGTTGGCCTTTTCGTTCAGCCGGCCTTCCGCCATCAGCGCCGCGCGGCGCGACAAGCCGCCGGCGGACTCCGCAAAGGCGATCCATTCGCCCAGGCGTAGAAGAATGTGTTGATACCGGGTCAGGCGGCCGATCCGGGCTTTTTCCATTACTTCGGCCAAGGCGTGGAAAGCCAGCGCCGCTATATTGGCGCCCACGTTCGGGTGGCGGGCGTGGAGCGCTTCCGACTGGCGCGCCTGCTCGTGATAGTGTTGGCCGCGGGTCTTCAGATGAAGCTGCCAGCGGTCGCGGCTAATGGTCATCTCCATGATCTCGGAGGTGCCTTCGTAAATCGTCGTGATGCGAACGTCGCGGCTGATCTTCTCCACCATGTACTCGTGGGTGTAGCCGTAGCCGCCCAGCGCCTGGATACTTGCGTCGGCAGCCAGGTTGCCGGCCTCGGTGGCCATGTACTTGGCGATGGCGCCTTCGGTGTTCAGGCTGCCTTCCGCGCCGCCATCGATGCGCTCGGCGGTTTCTTCGATGAAGGCGCGGGCGGCCTCCAGGCGGGCCACGTGCGGCACGATCAACTTATGCGTGTATCCCTGCTTTTCCGAGAGCGGCGACCCGGCCTGGATGCGCTTGGTGGAATAAGGGATGGCGCGATCCAGCGCGGACCAGCCGCCCCCCAGGCCGAACGCCGCCACCATCAGCCGCGTATAACCGAACACCGCCTGAGCCTGATTCAGTCCCAGGCCTTCCACGCCACCCACCAGCCGGTCGGCATCCACGTAAACGTCGCTAAACGCAAGGGCCGCGGTGTTGCTCAGCCGGATGCCGTGCTTGTCCTCGGGCTCGTCATGGGTGAAACCGGGCGCGCCCTTTTCCACGATGAACCAACTGGGGCCGGCGGGGGTATTCGCCAAAACCGTGTAGGCGCCCGCGATTCCTCCGTTGCTGATCCATTGCTTGTTTCCATTAATCTTGTAACCAACCACGCGGCCGTCCTCGGTGACTCGCTCGGCGGTGGTCTGCAGTGCCCCAAGGTCGCTGCCCGCATCCGGTTCGGTGGCGCCGTAGGCGAACAACAGTCCCTCTTCGGCGATGCGCGTCAGCCAGAACTTCTTTTGCTCCGGCGTAGCACCGACGGTAATCGGGTCGCTCCCCAGGAACGTTGCCAGCACCGCCGTGGCGACGCCCAGATCTATGCGCGCCATCTCTTCGCAGATGCAGTACACATCGAAGGCGCCGCCTCCGAAACCGCCATACTCTTCGGGAATGAACAGGAGCTGAATGCCCAGCTTGTCCGGGCTGCACATATGCCGGACAATCTCGATCGGGCATTCGTCGCGCTCATCCAGATCGATCAACTCCTGGTCGGGCAACCGTTTCTTGGCGAATTCCTTGAGTGATTTCACACTCAACTTCAGCGTCTTTGGGGCGATCATGACCGGCTCCTTTCGCTCATGGGCAGGCATTTCTCTTCCTGGACCCGATTGGTCAATTCCGGCAGAAACTCCAGGATGTCGGCGACAATTCCGACGTCCGCCACCCGGAATATGGGGGCTTTGGGGTTCTTGTTGATGGCGACCATCAGAGGATTGCCTTTAATTCCGGCGAGGTGCTGGAACGAACCGCTAATGCCGCATGCCAGGTAAACCTTGGGCCTTACGGTTTTGCCGGACGATCCCACCTGCCGGGATTTCTCCAGCCACTTGGCGTCGACCACCGGTCGCGAGCAACTCACCGCGCCGCCCAGGGCGTCGGCCAGTTCCTGGGCGATGTGTACGTTCTCCGGATCCTGGATGCCGCGGCCGATGGAAACCAGGACCGGGTGTTTGGTGATATCGACATCGCCGGTTTCGGCGACCACCGTCTCCAGATAGCGCCGTCCGGCCGACAGAGGGCCGACCTCAGATGACTTGTCGACCAGCTGTGAGTCAGCTTCGGGGCAAGCTAAAGCATGCCCTACCTTTTCAGCGAACGCGCCGGGACGGATATTGATAACCGCGCTGGACGAAATATCGCAACGAACGTGGGTGCTCACCTGTCCGCCGAATTCCTGGCGCACCAGTTTGAGAGAGGCCCCGTCCAAGCCCTCGATATCCAGGACGTCCGAGACAAAGGCTGCATTCATCTTGATAGAGAGACCCGGCGACAGATCGACCCCGAAATGGGAATGAGGGACCAGCAAGATACTGTCTTTCGGCAGAACACTTACTAAAGCCTTGCGGACCAGCTCGGCATTGGGGTAATCCAGTGACTCATTGGCGATCTTCCATACCTCACTGTAGGTAGCGCGGAGAGTTTCGCAGACGGCATCCAGATCGGCACCCCAACCGGTGACGATGGCTGTAGGCGATTGAGCGGCATCGATTTTTTTGGCCGCGACGGGCAACTCGGCCGCCGAATCGTCGACGACGCCGCCTTTGTGTAGGATGAATGCAAAGATCCGAGCCATTAGTTCAACCCTCCTTTGGCCTTCAACAGCTCCATCAGTTTGTCGATGATCTCTTCCGTGCTGCCTTCGAGCATCTCGGCCTCTTTGCCCACCGCGGGCACAAAGTAGTCCACGCGCTTGACCTTCGCCGCAGCTTCCCCTACAGCGCCGGGGTCGACACCGAGGGCCGACGCATCGAAGGTCGGAATGTTTCGGGAAGCCACTTGCCGGATGCCTCGCATACCCACGTAACGCGGTTCATTGATGCCAGTCTGAATGGAGAGCACACAGGGGAGATCGATGGCATTCATCTCCTTGTTGCCGCCTTCGATCTCCCGGCTGATCTTCAGCTTTCCGCCTTCCAGCTCAATGGAATTCACCAGCGAGGCGAATGGATAGTCCAGCATGGCAGCCAACATCCCGCCCACTTGTGCGCCCCCGTCGTCGGCCTGGACCCCGGTCAAGATCAGGTCGTATTGACCCTGCGCGACGAAAGCTTTCAGAACCGTCGCGATGCCCCGGCCGTCCGAGCCGTGGAAGGCCTCGTCGGAGATCAGCACGCCCTGGTGGGCGCCCATGGCCATCTCCCGGCGCAGGATCTCCTCGTCCTCGTCGCCACCGACCGTGACGACGGTGACGTTTCCGCCCACCCGATCGACAATCTGAAGGGCCTCTTCGACCGCGTAGTTGTCCGGTTCGTTCACCGAATACACCAGGTCGTCGCGTTCGATGTCGTCTCCGGCACTGTTGAGCTCAATTTCGTTCTCTGAAGTGTCGGGCACTCTTCTGGCGCAAACTAGGATTTCCACTGTTCACTCTCCCGAATTGGTCTTGATTCCCGGCTGACAGACGACGAAAGGCGATCGTCTGTCCCACTGTGAGGTTCCATTTGCTGGTCTACCAGCTCCGCCAGGTCGATGGCGGTCATCTTGCCTTCCATGCCTGCGACTTTGATGGCGTCTTCGATATTCACCATGCAGAACGGACAGGCCGTCACAATCACGTTGGCCCCGGCCTCCGCGGCCATCCTGACTCTCTTGACACCCATCCTCTGATCCTCTTTGGGCTCATAGAACAAGGCGAGTCCACCGCCGCCGCAGCAGAAGGACCGGTCCCGGGAGCGGGTCATCTCCACGCGCTTCAAACCGGGGACCTGGTCCAGCACATCTCGCGGGTCGTCGTAGATCTGGTTGTGCCGCCCCAGATAGCACGGATCGTGGTAGGTATAGACGTTGTCAGTGTTTTCTACAGGTTTGAGTCGGATGTTACCGGCCTTCACTTCCCTGCCGATCACCTGGCTGATGTGCTCCACAGGCGGCACATCCTGGTAGTCGTGTTTTAGCGCGTTATAAGCGTGAGGGTCGGCGGTAACGATCCGTGTAACTCCGGAAGCTTTGATGGCATCCACGTTGTGGTCGCGCAAGGCCATGAACAGCGTCTCTTCGCCGAACCGCCGGACCTCATGCCCGCTGTCTTTCTCCGCAGCGCCCAGGATGCCGAAATTCTCTCCGACGTGGTCGAGAATCTTCGCCGTGGCCCGCCCAATCGACTGGATCCGGTCATCGTAGGAGGTGATGCTGTCGACAAAGTACAAGGTGTTGAAAGCCGGCTTCCCGTTCAGGACCTTCACCTGGCAGGTTTGCTGGAACTCTTTGGCCTTCACCCAGTCGGCGCGTTTCTTGTCCAGTTTGCCGTAGGGGTTACCGCGGCTTTCGAGAGCTTTCAGGGGCTTCTGGAGGGACTGGGGCACCTTCCCGTCGTCCACCATGCCCCGCCGCAAATCGACGATCTTGTCGATATACTCGACCAGCAACGGGCATTCCGCCTCACAGGCGCCGCAGGTGGTGCAGGACCAGATTTCATCCTCGGAATAAATGCCGCCGATCAACGGCTGGCTGCCGTTGGAACTGCCCAGAACCGGATAATGCTGAAAACTGTAGTCTCTCGCCTTGATGGTGATAAACCTCGGCGACAACGGCCTGCCCACGGCGTTGGCGGGGCACTGGTCGGAGCAGCGGCCGCAGTCGGCGCAGGAATAGAAATCCAGCATGTGCTTCCACGTGAAGTCCTCGAAATTCTTTACCCCGAAGGATTTCACCTGGTCGAGCTGATTGTCGGAAACACCCCATCGCACGGGCTTCAGGATCTCCCGGTCCAACTTCGCGAAGTAAATTGTGAATAGCGAAGTCTCCACGTGGAACTGCACTCCGAAGGGGCGGTAGCACAGTAAGAAGAAAAAAGTCACTTCGTGAGTCAGATAAGCGCCGAGGTGGAGAGTCCCCAGCGTTGCAAGGGGAATTGAGAGGAAAGCGTTCTTCAACAGCCAGGGCATTGACAGGACGGCCAAGAACTCGACTGGCTGGCCTCGTTGTGACTGGCTGGCCGCCTGACTGGCCTCGAAAACGCCGTCGGCCGCCATCAGGACTGCGATCAACGCCAGGAGGAAGATGGCATCTGCCGTTCGGTCTTTGCCGTAGCGGGCCGGCACCCTGTATCTTGCCGGTTTGATGACCCCTCTGCGAATCGAGGCTACTACCATGGAAAGAAAGACGATTGTGGCGGCGTAGTCCTTGACGATGTCGTATATGTGGCCGGCTCTTCCCGAGAAACCGGGCATCGCGAATTGGTCGGAGATGCCGAGAATCAGCAGAGAGAAGGCACGCGCCGCCAGGATGATAAATCCCGCAAAGATGAGAATATGGATGGTGCCCGCGGTCCGGTAGCGCGGATGCTTCCACTGCCCCAGCCAAAATTGCAGAACCTTCCCCAGCCGGGTCCAGGGCCGGTCGAAACGAAAATCGCGTTCGGCCCGCATGAGCGGCGTCATGCGCTTGGCCACGATATAGGCAAAACACGCAACACCCAGAAGATGAAGGATGATGAACAGGATCCGTCCTGGAATGAACCAGTAGGTGGCTTGTGCGAGTGAATCTACCATCGTGCCCATCCCCTCCTTTCAAAAGTTTCCTTGCAGGCTGGACCGGCCAGAGCCGTTACCATGCCTGCCTCCGGACGATCACATGGCCGCCATCGCGTGCTCGACAGTCAGCCGTTCGTTCATGATCAGGCGCCGGATCATGCGCAGATCGTTTAGGGCGCGGCGGCTCCTATGCACATCGCAACTCAACATCTTCAGCTTGAGTTGCGCCAGTTCGATGGCCTGCGCGCGACGGTCGTAGCCGTCTTGCAGGGCCAGGCGGTGTTCGTGTTTGAGATCCTTCATGGCGTCCAGGATCGTATCCGCAAGGACGTTCATGAATTCGTGCGCACTTTCAATCGAATCAAACGGTTGTTCGATCCCGTGACCGTACATATGGCTCTCACTCCGAGCGCGGGCACACTTGCTACGCCCATGCTCTCCCTCAGAGACTTTCGCCTCCGCTCCTCACCACGTTGATTTAGCATTACGAATGCTCGTCCAGCTAACCGATTTACCGCTTGGTCAGCGATCCAGCCGTCCCGGACGGCTTCCGATAGCCCTCAACTCTGTTTGAATTGACGGCGAACGACGCGCTTCGAACTCCCCGCTGACGCGCACGCGCACCTTTGGGGATCTGTTGGCATTCAGACGATCGCCGTAAGAGAACTCACGTTCTCCGAATCGCTTGATGTTTCGCGAAGCCGATCCGGCAATGTTCATCACGCGACAACCTTCTGATTGGAACCGCTACGGCGGCCGATCACGCAGTCGGCCAGCGAGGCCCACACAAAGCAGGTCGGAATATTGGGCTCTGTACGATTCAGGATTACTATATCTCAATATCTTTTTTTAAGCAAATCCCGATTTGAGCAGGGGCCGTCACAGGGCCCGGAAAATGCGTAAAAACGTACAATTTCCGCCGGCACTGTCCAGGACCGCTACAGAGACTGCGGTGTGCCTCCCAGCGAAATGTTGGATTTTCCGCCATTGCCGCCCGCCCCAAAAAAGGCGCGCTCAGGACGTCCAGGACGGCCGATTGGCGCGAGCACGCGGCGGGCCTTGGTCGCGGGCCACTCACTCATGCGGCCGCCCATGGTACCAGGGCAAGCTAAGGCACGCCCCACCATGTGATTGCGCTTCACACCAGTGTCTCGCACGCCCACCGGTGCGCCCGATTACAATCAAGAGAGTGCCAGGAGTCTATCTCTCATATCCCTTCTGCGCGCAGAAGTGCACCTACTGCAATTTTGCGTCGGACGTCTTTCCGCGCGATGTCGAGACGCGCTATCTCGACGCGCTCGCCCGAGAGGTGCGCGCGCACCGCTGGGAATGGCAGCCGGAGACCGTTTACCTGGGCGGCGGTACGCCCGGCAACATCGACCCGGACGCGTTGGCTTCGCTGCTGGAACTGCTTCCCGGCCGCCCCTGGACGGAAGCCACCATCGAAGTTGCGCCCGGGACCATCACTGCCGAAAAGGCCCGCGCGTGGGTGCGGTCGGGCATCCATCGCGTGAGCCTGGGCGTGCAGTCCTTTGTCGAAACCGAAATCCGGCGCACCGGCCGCAAGCATACCGCCCACACCGTGGATCGCGAAGTCCACGTGCTGCGAGACGCCGGCATTGGCAATTTCAACATCGATCTAATTGCGGGACTTTCCGGCCAGACGGAGGCGAGTTTCAGCCAATCGCTCGACTGGATCGAGCGGATCGCCCCCGCGCACGTGTCGGTCTACATGCTGGAAGTGGATGAGGACAGCCGGCTGGGCAAAGAACTGCTGCTCGGCGGCGTCCGCTACGGCGCGGCGGACATTCCTGGCGACGACCGGATTGCGGCGTTCTACGAGATGGCCGTCGAACGTCTGGCGGATCTGGGCATCCGCCGCTACGAGATCTCCAATTTCGCGAGGCCCGGGTGGGAGTCGCGGCATAACCTCAAATATTGGAAGCTGGAGCCATACGTGGGCTTCGGCGCCGATGCTCACTCGTTTGACGGACGCGCGCGGAGGCAGAACCCCGAGACGGTGGCGGAGTATTTGAACGACAGTGCCGGACAGGTGGAGGATCTGCCCCACGCGGAAGAGCGGTTTTATATCGGGCTGCGGCTCATGGAGGGCATTCGGCCCGCGCCCGAGGAATGGCGCCGCTTCGAGCAGCCCATTCGCCGTTTCGTGGAAGCCGGCTTGCTGGAGACGGAGGATGGCGTCCTCCGGCTCACCGGCCGCGGGGTGCTCTTCTCGAACGAGGTTTTCCAGGAGTTTCTCACGGAATGATCGACCTGCGCAGCGACACCGTTACCAAGCCCACCCCCGCTATGCGGCGCGCCATGATGGAGGCCGAAGTCGGAGACGACGTCTACGGCGAAGATCCCACGGTGAACCGCCTGGAGCGGCGCGCCGCCGAAATCGCCGGCAAAGAGGCGGCCCTCTTCGTGCCCACCGGCACCATGGGGAATACGATCGCGGTGAAACTGCTCACCGAACATGGCCAGGAAGTGATCTGCGATTCGCGGGCGCACATGCTGGACTACGAGCTATCCATGGTCGCGTGGTTTTCCGGCTGCGTGATCCGCGCCATCCAGACCGAGGACGGTATTCTCTCCTGGGAACAGGTGCGGCGACAGATCCGGCCGCTGAGCCCGTATTCGGCGCCCACCGGCCTTGTTGCCATCGAAAACACCCACAACATGGCGGGTGGCACGCTCTATGCGATGAGCGCGATTCACGAAATCTGCACAGGCGCGCGTGAGCGCGGCCTCAAAGTCCACATGGATGGCGCGCGCATATTCAACGCGGCGGCGGCCATGGGGATTCCCGTGTGCGAAATTGCCGCGCCGGCCGAAACCCTGATGTTCTGTCTCTCGAAGGGACTGGGCGCGCCCGCGGGCTCCCTGCTGGCCGGTCCCACCAACCTCATCGCCAAGGGACGGCTCTACCGCAAACGTCTGGGCGGCGGCATGCGCCAGGTGGGCGTGCTGGCGGCCGCTGGTCTGGTCGCGCTCGAAGAGACGCCCCCGCGGCTTTCTGACGATCACTCCAACGCCAAATTTCTGGGAGAGGGATTGGCGCGCATTCCGGGCATCGCCATCGATCCGCAAAAGGTGGTCACCAACATCGTGGTCTTCGATGTGGGCGGAACCGGCCTGGCTCCCGCGGAGATCTGCGCGCGTCTGAAGCAGCGCGGCGTGCTGATCAACTACATCAATGAGCGCCAGATGCGCGCGGTCACCCATTACGATGTCGACCGCGAAGCCTGCAGGCGAGCGCTGGAGGCGCTGGCGGACGTGGTGGCATCATGAACCGCGGAAATCAACCAAGGACAAAAAACGTCACAATGGATTGCACTACTCAGAACTTCTCCTGTCAGGACTGGACGTGTACATGTTGAGATTGATCCTGCTGCTTGCGAGCGGCTCGCTCGCCGTCGCGCAGCAATATACGATATCCACGGTTGCGGGAGGCGCCCCTCCAGCCACACCCGTGCCGGCCACGACGATTTCGATCGGCCAGCCGAAGCGCGTCGCCGTGGACGCCGCCGGCAACGTTTATTTCAGCAGCGCCAACGCCGTTTTCAAGCTCAGTGGCAGCGGCGTGATGACGCTAGTGGCCGGGAACTCGCGAGCTGGCTTTGGGGGTGATAACGGTCCCGCCGTGAATGCCCAATTGAACGCACCGCAAGGACTCGCCGTCGATTCCGCGGGCAACCTCTACATCGCGGATTCCGGCAACCACCGCATCCGGGTGGTCTCTTCCGCGGGCATCATCTCCACCTTCGCCGGCAACGGCAATACCCCACTGGGCGGCGGCCCGGGTCAGTACAATGACGGCGGCCCGGCCACCAATGCGGTGATGCATCTGCCCTCCGGCGTAGCCGTCGACAAATCAGGCAACGTTTACATCGCCGACACCGGCGACAACAGCGTCCGCAAGGTCACCACCGATGGCATCATCAATACCATTGTGGGCGACAGCTATCCCGGCTTTCTCGGCGACGGAGGCAATGCCCAGAACGCGGAACTGCACACACCCTCGGACGTGGCCCTCGACTCCTCCGGCAACCTCTACATTGCGGACACGGCCAACGCCGTCATCCGCCAGGTCACCCCAGCCGGAGTGATCACCACCATCGTGGGTACCAACGCGATCGGTTTCGCCGGCGACGGAGGTCCCGCTCTGAAAGCTGCGCTGCTCGCACCCGTGGCTCTCGCCGTGGATAGCTCAACCAACTTGTACATCGTAGAGAACGGCGACAGCCGCATCCGGAAAGTAGACACCAAGGCCAACATCAACACCATCGTGGGAACCGGCACTGCCGGATTCAGCGGCGATGGCAGCGACGCCACGAAAGCGCAGATGAACTTTCCCACGGGCATCGCGGTGGATTCGTCGGGCAACCTCTACATCGCCGATTTCCTGAACCTGCGGATCCGTAAAGTCTCTTCGTCGGGTAGTATCAGTTCCGTGGCGGGCAACGGCGTGCTCAGCTACTCGGGCGATGGCGGTCCGGCCCTGAATGCGCAGATGAACGCGCCGCAGGGAGTCGCTGCGGATGCCGCTGGGAATATCTATGTCGCGGACACCGGCAACAACGTGGTACGAAGGGTTTCTAAGGCCGGCGCCATTGCCGCCTTTGCCGGAAACGGCACGGCCGGCAGTAACGGCGATGGCAGCGCCGCCACCGGCGCGCAGCTCAGCGCGCCCATGGGGCTGGCCGTCGACGCGTCGGGCAATCTCTACATCGCAGACAGCCAGAACGCCAAGGTCCGGAAGGTCTCGACCAGCGGCGCGATCAGCACGGTCGCGGGGAACGGGACTCCGGGTTACGGCGGCGATGGCGCCGCGGCCACCGGCGCGCAACTCAACACACCCATCGGCATTGCGGTGGATGCCGCGGGCAACCTGTTCATCGCCGATTTCAGCAACAACCGCATCCGTAAGGTCTCCACCAGCGGGACCATCACCACGGTTGCCGGAAACGGGAATTCGGGCTACTCCGGCGACGGAGGCCAGGCCACCAATGCGCAGCTCAATACGCCCACAGCCGTGGCGTTAGACGGCGCGGGAAACCTGTACATCGGCGACACCGGTAACAACGTGGTCCGGCTGGTGACTCCCAGCGGCACTATTACGACCATCGCCGGCAACGGGTCGGCGGGCTACTCGGGCGACGGCGGGCCGGCCACCCAAGCCCAACTCGTCAACCCGCGGGCTATCGCGGTCGATTCCGCCGGCAACGTGTACATCGCGGATGGCAGCACCCTGGTACGCCAGATCGTCTATCCCAGCGGCCTCATCACTACGGTTGCCGGCAATGGCACCCGAGGCTACTCGGGAGACGGCGGCCTGGCAGTGAGCGCGCAGCTCAACGGGCCCTCGGCCCTGGGCCTGGATTCCGCGGGCAATCTATACATCGCGGATGCGGGTAACAGTGCGGTGCGCATGCTGCGGTTCGCCGGTTCCACCATCTCCATTGGCAGCGTGGTGAACGGAGCCAGCAATACCGCGGGAGCCATCGCGCCCGGCGAGGTGGTGGTGATCTACGGTTCCGGCCTGGGACCGGCCACCCTGGCGCAGTTCCAACTCACGAGCAGCGGTTTCGTGCCCACCACCGTGGCCGGCACCAGCGTGGTGATCAACGGCGCGCTGGCCCCCGTACTCTACAGTTCGGCTACCCAGGTGGCCGCCGTGGTTCCCTTTGAACTCACCGGCGGGAAGGCGCAGGTGGTGGTGACGTACCAGGGCCAGGCCGCTGCGGCGGTATCGGTGAACGTGTCGCCCACGTCACCCGCGGTCTTCACGGCCAACGCTTCCGGCAGTGGACCGGCTGTGGCGATCAATAATCAAAAAGGGGGCGCTTCTGTGAACGACGCGGGCCATCCCGCGAATGGCGGAGATGTGGTCACGCTCTATGTGACCGGCGCCGGCCAGACGAATCCCGCCTCCGTGAACGGCAAACCAGGTGGTGACGGTTCCGCGGGGAATCCCTTCCTGCTGCCACTCCTGACCGTCACGGCGACCGTCGGCGGCAAGACCGCCACGGTGCAGTTCGCAGGCGGCGCGCCCGGCGTGGTCGCGGGGGTCACGCAGGTGAACGTGGTGGTCCCGGCCGGACTGGCCGCGGGCGCGGTCCCGGTGGTAGTGCAAGTGGGGACCACCTCCACGCAGTCCGGCGTCACCATCGCCGTTTCCGGCAATTGATCGTGGAGGCCACATGAACTACCGCAGACTCGGCAAGACGAATTTCGACGTGAGCGAGATCGGCTATGGCGCCTGGGGCATCGGCGGCAAGCAGTGGCTCGGCGGAACCGACGACGAATCGCTGGTAGCCCTGCGGCGCGCCATCGAACTGGGCCTCAACTTTATCGACACGGCCCTGGCCTATGGCGATGGCCATAGCGAAAAGCTGGTGGGCCGCGTGGTGCGCGAAGCCGGGCACAGGATTTTCGTTGCGACGAAAGTGCCGCCCAAGAATGGCGTATGGCCCGCGCAGCCCGGCGTCGGCATCCACCAGGTCTTCCCCTACGACTACATCATGCATTCGGCTGAGCAGAGCCTCCGTAATCTCGGGCTCGACGCCATCGACATTCTGCAACTCCACGTCTGGAACGCGGAGTGGGTGGACCGCGAGGAATGGCGCAAAGCGTTCGAAGAACTCAAGCGGTCCGGTAAGGTGCTGTCGGTGGGCGTATCGCTTTCCGAACACGATCCCGATTCCGGCCTGGGAGTCGTCCGAACGGGCTTGGTGGATGCCGTCCAGGTGATCTATAACATCTTCGATCAGTTGCCCGAAAAGCAGCTCTTGCCGCTGTGCCTGAAAGAAAACGTCGGTGTGCTGGCGCGCGTGCCGCTGGATGAGGGCGGGCTTTCCGGCCACCTCGACGAAAACACGAAATTCGCGCCGGGCGACTTCCGCGGATTCTATTTCCGTGGCGACCGCAAGAAGCAGGTGGTGGAGCACGTCAGCGCGCTGCGGCGGGATCTGGGCGAGGGGATCGACCTGCCGGAGGTCGCGCTGGGTTTCTGCCTTTCCCACACTGCGATATCGACCGTGATTCCGGGGATGCGCACGAAGCGTCACGCCGAGTCCAACATAGCGGTATCCGATTTGGGCCCGCTCCCGTCCGAAACGCTCGCCATCCTGAAACGCCACTCCTGGGATCGAAACTTCTATAATTGAGCCCTGTGAACTCTAAGCTCGCGATCTGTCTCCTCCTGGCCGGCGCCGCTTTCGCACAAGGACGCTTCTCCCCCGGCGTGAAGCCCTTCGTGGCCGTCGACGCGCCCGCAGTCGCGCTCCAGCACGTCCGCGTCATCGACGGCACCGGCGTCCAGCCGCGCGAAGATCAGACTGTCGTCATCGACCGCGGCAAGATCGCGGCCATGGGGCCGGCCGCCAACACGCCCGCTCCGGCCGGTGCGCAGGCGCTCGACCTCAGCGGCCACACCGTGATCCCCGGTCTGGTGGGAATGCACGAACACCTGTTCTACCCTTCGGGCGGCGGCATTCCCATCTACAACGAGCAGGCCTTCAGCTTCCCGCGGCTTTACCTGGCCAGCGGCGTCACCACCGCGCGCACCGCGGGCAGCCTGGAGCCCTATACCGACATCAACGTCAAGCGCATGGTGGATGCCGGCCGCATGCCCGGTCCCAAACTTTTCATCACCGGGCCGTACCTGGAAGGGCCGGGCAGCCTCGCCGGTCCCCAGATGCACGAGCTGAGCGGTCCCGAGGACGCCGTCCGGACGGTGGAGTATTGGGTCTCGGAAGGCGCCACTTCCTTCAAGGCCTACATGAATATCACGCGCGCCGAGCTCCAGGCCGCAGTGGACGCCGCCCACAAGCACGGCATCAAGGTCACCGGCCATCTTTGCTCCGTCGGTTTCCGCGAGGCCGCCGCCATCGGCATCGATAACCTGGAGCACGGCCTCCTGGTGGACACGGAATTCCACCCCGGCAAGCAGCCCGACATTTGCCCGCCGCAGGGCGTGACGCGCGGTGAAATCGCCGGGCTCGATCTGAACGGCGCCCCCGTGCGCGACATGATCGCCGACCTGGTGAAGCACAACGTGGCCATCACCTCCACGCTGGCCGTGTTCGAGGCCTTTGATGGCAGCCGCCCGCCGGTGGAACAGCGGCTGCTCGATGCGCTCTCGCCCGAAGCGGCCGTCAGCTACCTGGGGTCTCGCGCCCGTTCTCAAGCCGGATCGTTCCTTCCCATGCTGAAGAAGGAGCTGGAATTCGAATACGCCTTCGTGAAGGCCGGCGGCTTGCTGATCTCCGGAGCCGACCCCACGGGCAACGGCGGCGCGCTGGCCGGCTTCGCCGATCAACGCAATATCGAATTGCTGGTGGAAGGCGGGTTCACGCCGGTGGAGGCCATCCGCATCGCCACCTCCAACGGGGCCCGGTACCTGGGAGAGCTCGACCACATCGGTACTGTCGCTACCGGCAAACAGGCAGATCTCGTAGTGATCGACGGCAACCCAGCCGCCCGCATCGCCGATATCCGCAAGGTCAAGCTGGTCTTCAAAGACGGCGCCGGCTACGACCCTTCCAAGCTGCTGGAATCCATCCGCGGCTCTGTCGCCTTGCACTAGCCATGTGGGCGGCCCTCGGCCCGGTCCTCAACCTGCCTCGCCAAAATCAACTGGTCTTCGCCTGACACCATGGTTCCAACCATAACTTCAGTCCCGTGAGTACCGTTCCATGCCGCCCTTTTTTTGTTTACTCATGAAACCTCGAAATCCCAGAGCATTTTCCAATCCAAGGATGATCCTGAAATTAGGAATCGTTTCCAATGCAAGATGATCCTGAAATTGGGTACACCAAGACCAGGTGGATGACACTCCTTTCTTCCGGCTCGTGAGGCTCTGCAGGACGCCGTTCAGTCTTTGTCCTCCGCGACGAAAGGAGGACGTCCGAAATCAAATGAAAATGGAACCCAAGGGCGCGATCGGC
>JAIQFL010000047.1 GCA_020073365.1 Terriglobia bacterium
TGTTGCCCAAGCCGTCCGTAAGGCTGGTGATCTGCCCGGCCGCGGAGCGCGTGGCGGCGGACCCGCTTCCCCCCGGATTCGCGACGCCGGCAAGATTGCCGGAAGCATCGTACGTGAGTGTCCAGACGTTGCCGTTGGGATCCGTGACGTGCGCCGGACCGGCGCTGGTATAGTCGGCCGACCATCGGTTGCCCGCGCCATCGGCGATACCGGTCAGGTTGCCGCCAGCATCGTAACTGAACCTGGCCGACTCCCCCGAGCCATTGGTGGCAGCGGTGCGCCGGCCTGCGGCATCATAACCGTAGGAAACGGTGTTGCCGTTCGAGTCCGTCACGGATAACAGAAGTCCGGCGGCGCTCGAAACATAGAGCGTGGCGTTGCCGTTGCCATCGGTCATGCGAATCTGCGTCGCGTTGAGCGGGATATCGTACTTCCGCACGGCGCCATCCGGCGTGGTGAGGGTGGCCACGGACGTAAAAGGGGGATCGCTGTAGTAGGCAATCGCGGTGGTACCGCCGGCACTGCTGATGGAGGTCAGGTTCCCGGAGTCGTCATATTGATAACCCACGGTCTGGCCATCGGCATTGGTCTGCTGTGCCAGGCGTCCGTCGTCCGTGTAGGCGTAGGTCACCGTTCGACCCGCCGCGTCGGAAACCGACGCAATGCGGCCGCCACTGCCGTAGGCAAACTGGAGCAGGCGTCCGCGATAGTGCGCCGCCGTCATGCGCCCGGCGGCGTCGTAGTCGAGAGAAACCCGGGTTGCGCCCGAATCCTGGATCGCCATCAGGCGCCCATCGGCGCTGAAAAGCTGCGTCGTGGTAGAGCCTGCTGCGCGCAGCGTGAAGCCGCCGCTACCATTCTTCACGAGGGTGTCCGTGGTGCCAGTCAGCGCGAAGAATCCGCCGCTTCCGGACCCGGAGGGCACCGCGGGGGCGAACCGGTCGATGCGTCCTGAACCGCGCCGCAACACCTGGGTGCCGTCCGAATCGGCGGTCAGGCTGTCGCCCAGGTTGAACGACCAGCCTGCGCCGAAAAGTCCCGAGCGCGTGTCGTCCTGGTTGTAGGAGCGCTCCAGCGAGAACCCCGGGGACGGCCCCCCGAACGCGAGATCCGTCACCTGGATGTATAGAGTCAGGTTGGAAACATTGACGAAGACCTGGGGATACCCGGTGACGTGGCACAGATCGCCCCGGCAAATCGCATCGTAGGCCGTGAACCGATTCTCGCCGGGACCGCCAAACCCAGGCGGAGCGCAATCGCGGCAGGCACCCTGGGCCGTGGTGCGCATCGTCAGCAAAAGACAAAGAGAAACCCAGTACCTATAGGAAATGGCGCACCTCTACGAAACGTGAGTGTAGCAAATGGCGAGTTGCGGAAAGATACAATAAGGCTTATCGGGAACTCGCTCTCCCCATGCCCAAGCGAATCGCGATCGTGGAAGATGAGGCCGAACTCGCCTCGCTCATCGACTACAACCTCAGCCACCAGGGTTATCAGACCCAGGTCTTGAGCGGCTTTGAAGGTACTCTTAAGGCGCTGGAGCAGGGCAGGCCGGACCTGATCCTTCTGGACGTGATGCTGCCCGAAATAGATGGTTTCGAACTGTGCCGCCAGATTCGCCAGTCACCCGTTCTGGGACGAATTCCGGTGCTGTTTCTGACGGCGCGGTCGGACGAAGTGGACCGCGTGTTGGGCCTGGAGATCGGCGGCGACGACTATATGACCAAGCCCTTCAGCCCGCGCGAGCTGATCGCGCGCGTGAAGGCCCATCTGCGCCGTGAGGAGATGGATATCGACCCGCCGGCGGTGGAAATCGGCCCCTTCCGTCTGGACCGTTCGGCGCGCCGCATCTACCTCTCCACCCGTGAGCTGGCCCTCACGTCCACGGAGTTTCACCTGCTGGAGTTCTTCCTGACGCACCCAGGGCGCGCCTACAGCCGCGACCAGCTCCTGGAATCCGTTTGGGGCGAACAACGCTACGTCACGCCGCGCACCGTGGACGTGCATGTGCGGCGATTGCGCGAACAGATTGAAGAACAACCCGACAGCCCGCGCTACCTGACAACCGTCCGCGGCTTCGGCTATCGTTTCGAGGAGTCCTCTTGACCGGCAAGATTTTTCTCAAGCTGATCGTCGGCGTATTCTGCTTGCTCCTGCTGGCGCTCATCACGGTGGACTATTCCGCCAGCCGTGTAGCCTACCACACCTACATACAGAACCTGGTGCAGCAACTGGCGGACGAGGGGCGGATAGTAGCGCTCTCGCTGCCGGACCCCTCCACGTTCAGTCCGGAACAGGCGCGGAGATTGGCGGCGGCCGCCGGCGGGCGCCTGACCGTGGTGCGGTCCGACGGCAAGGTGCTAGTGGATTCTGAGGCCGACGCCGCGCGGATGGAGAACCACAGCAACCGCCCTGAGCTGATACGGGCCTTTCGCGGCGAGGTGGGCTGGATCGAACGGCAGAGCCCGACGATCGGTATCAAGTTCCTCTACGTAGCTGTCCCGATTCAGGGCGGGGCGATCCGGCTGGCCATGCCGATTTCGGAAGTCGACCAGCAAGTGAATCGGGCTCGCGGAAAGATTCTGGCCAGCACCGCGCTGGCGTTTCTTCCGGCAATCCTCATTGCAGCCCTATTCTCACGATGGATCTCGGCCCGCGTCGCCGCCATCATGTCGCATGCCGGCGAACTGGCTCGCGGCAACTTCCGCGCCCGGCTTCCGCAAACCGGCAGCAGCGAATTCGCGCAGCTCGCCGTTACGCTGAACGAAACCGCCGGGAATTTCCAGAAGACCGTCGAGCAGCTCCAGCGCGAGCACGCCGAGCTGGAACGGGTGGAGCGCATCCGCAAGGACTTCGTGATTAACGTGTCACACGAGTTGCGCACTCCCCTGGCGTCCATTCAGGGCTATACCGAAACCCTGATCGATGGCGCGCTGAACGATCCCCTCCACAACATGCGTTTCCTCGGGATCATCCGCCACAACGCCGAGCGTCTGGCCCGCATTACGGAAGACCTCCTGACGCTCTCCCGCATCGAACAGAAGCGCCGGACGTTCGAGTTCGAACCCCATCTGGTCAACGGTCTGCTGCACGACGCCCTGGAGCTGATCGCTCCCGTGGCGGAGAAAAGGGACATCCATCTGGAGTTGGAACCGGCGCCTCCCGACTCCGAAGCGTGGTGCGACAGCGAAGCCGTTTCCCAGATCCTGAGCAACCTGCTGGACAATGCCATCAAGTACACTCCTCCCGGAGGCCGCATCACGGTGGGCGCGAGTCCGCGGGATGGATCGATGGAACTCTTCGTTCGCGACACCGGAATCGGGATCCCCCCTGAGGAGTTGCCGCGACTCTTCGAGCGCTTCTATCGCGTGGACAAGGCCCGTTCCCGTGAGCTGGGCGGCACCGGCCTGGGCCTTTCGATTGTGAAGCACCTGGTGGCAGCGCACGGCGGAGCGACCCGCGTGGAGAGCCGGCTCAACCAGGGCTCTACGTTCTTTTTCACACTACCGGTGGATGAATCGGCCCTCCGCCAGGATCAGCTTAATCCCGAATTCACCGCCTCTTAACCACTCTGTAACATGGCCGCTGGTAAGTTGTAATCGAGACCCGGAGCCGCGACCGAATACCCTTTGGGTGGGAGCGGCGGGTCACCTCATGAAAAAAATCCTCTTGATCGAAGACGATGCGGATCTCTTCTCGCTGTTGAAGTACAACCTCGAGAAGGAGGGCTTTTCGCTGACCGGATTGCAGACGGGAAGGGGAGCCCTGGACCTCTGCCGGCAGGTGCGGCCGGACCTGATCCTGCTGGACATCATGCTGCCCGATTCCGATGGCCTGGACCTGTGCAAAGGTATCCGCAAAGACCCGGACCTAGCCACCACCCCCGTGATTTTCCTGACGGCTCGCGCCTCCGAAACGGACCGCATTGTGGGGTTGGAGATCGGCGCCAACGATTACGTGGTGAAGCCGTTCTTCGTGCGTGAGCTCTTCGCCCGCATCAAGCTGCAGTTCCGGGGCGCCGCCTGGACCCAGACGGCAACTGCGCGGATACTGGAAGCCGGCGGTTTGGAATTGGACCCGAGCAGCCGCCAGGTCCGGCTGAACGAAACTCCTCTTTCGCTCACCGCCACGGAGTTCCGCTTGCTGGAGTTTCTGATGAGCCGTCCCGGAGTGGTCTTCAGCCGCGAGCAACTGCTCAACGCCGTGTGGGGCCAGGACCGTGCCATCACCGACCGCGCCGTGGACGTCTACGTCCTGCGCCTGCGCCAGAAGATCGAACAGGATCCGGCCAGCCCGGTTCTGATTCATTCGGTGCGCGGGTTCGGGTATACTTTCGAGCCACGGCGGGCCATGGCGGCCGGTGACTGACGAGACTGTCCCCAAGGCGCGGTTTGTGCGCCGCGTGGACAGTCCCGTCAGTCACCCCACGCAAACGCCGCATCCGGCATACTACGCTATAGCCATGCGTTTCCTCCTCGTAGTTTTCGCGGCCTGTCTTCTGGCCAAGGCCCAGATGCCCGCGCAAGATGCGCGGAACATCGACCTACCCAATACCGATACGCACTTCACTCCCAAGGTCTACAAGACCCTGGCCGAGTGGCAGGCCCACAAAGAGCACCTGCGGAAACAGATCCTCTCCGCCGCAGGGCTGCTCCCCCTGTTTCCGAAAAACGACTTGCGCCCGCAGATCTTCGGGCGCATCGAGAACCGCGACTACTCCATCGAGAAGGTGCTGCTCGAAACCCTGCCCGGATACTACCTGGGCGGCAACCTCTATCGCCCGCTTCGGCCCGCGCCGCTCGAAGGATTCCCGGCGGTGATCAGTCCGCACGGCCACTGGAACTACGGCCGCCTGGAGCACACCACCATCGCGTCGGTGCCCGCCCGCGCCATCAACCTGGCGCGCCAGGGCTACGTGGTCTTCGCCTATGACATGGTGGGCTACAACGACACCATCCAGACCCCGCACGATTTCGGCGACCAGCCGGTCGAACAGCTTTGGGGGTTCGGGCCGCTTGGTCTTCAGTTGTGGAACTCGGTCCGCGCCATCGACTTCCTGGAATCTCTGGCGGGCGTGAACCCTCGCAAGATCGGTGCTACCGGGGCTTCCGGCGGCGCCACCCAGACGTTTCTGGTTTCGGCGGTCGACGACCGCATCCAGTTCTCCGCGCCCGCCAACATGGTCTCCCTGATCATGCAAGGCGGCGGACTCTGCGAGAACGCGCCCAACCTGCGCCTGGACACCACCAACGTGGAATTCGCCGCGATGATGGCCCCGCGGCCCATGCTCATGACTGCCGCTACGGGAGACTGGACCCGCAACATGCCGCGCGAGGAGTACCCCGCCGTGCGCTCCATTTACGATCTCTACGGCAAGGGCGAAAACGTGGAAACGCTGCTGCTCGACGCGCCCCACAACTACAACCAGCCGAATCGCGAAGCCATGTACGCGTTCTTCGGCAAGCACGTGCTGGGCGAGACCGACGCCGCCCGCTTCAAAGAGAAGTCTATCCGCGTCGAAAAGCTGCAGGACATGCTGGTGCTGCACAATCGCAAACTGCCTGACAATGCCATCTCCTACCAGCAACTTTTCGAGGAATGGATCCGCTTCGCCAAGGAACAGTCCGCGAACCCGCGCGAGCGCCTGACCTATGCCCTGGCCGCGGACTGGCCGGCCGAAGTGCGCAGCCAGATTGACGGCGAGCGCATACTGCTCGGCCGGGCCGGCAAGGGCGACCGCATCCCGGGCATCTGGGTAAAAGGCTCGAACCCTCCCGCCCTGGTAGTGGATCCGGGCGGCGCCGAGGCCGCGCGCAAGACCGGCGAAGTTGCGCGCCTGCTCGCATCCGGACGCTCCGTGCTGATGATCGACGCTTTCCAGACCGGTAGCGCCATAGCGCCGCGCGACCGCTCGGTGAAGATGTTTCTGACGTTCAATCAATCCGACGATGCCAACAGGGTACAGGACATCCTGACTGCCCTGGCCTGGCTGAACCAGCCGAAGACCCGGCTGGTCGGCCTGGGCAAGGCCGCGGTGTGGTGCGTCTTCGCCGCCGCAGTATCGCGCCAACCGGTCGAACTGCAGGCCGACCTGGCCGGCTTTCGAGGCACCGACCAGGATTTCCTGACAAGCTTCTTCGTGCCGGGAATCCAACGCGCGGGGGGACTGGAGGCGGCGAGGCAGTTGGTGGCGGGGCAATAGTCTTTCACACAGTCGATTACGACGCTCCGCAACAACCTCTGCATCACCCGTCCCCGACTCTCCTCAGCCTTCGGCTATCGCTCAGCCATGGCGTAGTGCCGGCCAATTTCGGAAGCATAGCGCTTGCCGAGCGTAGCGGCGTTTTCCGATATCCAGTTGCTGAACAGAGTCTGCCCGCTCGGAGCAGAGCCCGAAACGAGGAGGTTGGCCATGAGCCCTTTGAGTTCGTCGCGGGTCAGCATTACGTCAGCAAATGCCAACCCCAGCACCCGGGCAGCCAGAAGAGCCAGCCAGGGCGGGCCGTTCACCAGACGCGCCCTGCTCCCAATGGCCTCTGCAATCAAATGAACCAACTGCTCGAACCCGAAGGTCTCGGGACCAACCGCGTCAACGGTCATGTTCTCCGATCGCCGCCCGGCGTCTACCGCGATCTGCGCGACGTCTTCCACGTAGACCGGCTGCAGGCTGTAGCGACCGTCCCCCGGCACAAGGAATACCGGGAGTTTTCTCAACAGGAATGCGATGTTGTTGATCAGGATGTCCTCAGCGCCGAAGATCACGGTGGGCCTCACGATCGCATAGCTGATCTGCGACCGTCGAATCTCCTCCTCCAGGAGCGCTTTGCCGCGGAAGTATGGCAGGTTCGAGCTCACAGAAGGATTGGTGATGCTGATATGGACGATTCGCCGGACGCCCGCTATCTTGGCCGCTTGGATTAGCGCGATTGTATTCCTTACGGCCCGGTCATGGGTTTCATCTCTTCGGTCGAAGCGCACCCAGTACGTGTTGTAGAGCGTGTGCGCACCGGCGAGCGACGCCGCCATCGCCTCGGGATCTTCAAAACGGAACGGAAGCGCCTTTACCTTGGGCCCAAATTCGTTCATTCGGCCGGTGTTTCCGGTGAGTGTCATCACCGCCTCTCCCGCATTGAGGAGCCTCCGGGCGATGTACTTACCGGTATACCCAAAGGCTCCCGTCACGACATTCATGGCCGTTCCACCTGTCCTTTCTTGCGTTTCGCCCGGCGTGGAAGAAGGGCTTTCAGTCCATCCGAGCGCAACTTTTCCACCCGGAGTAAAGTCGCCACGATCCCATCCAGTGTGTGGAAAAAGCGTTCCATCGCTGCCAGCCTTTGTTCGTAGAACCGGGCCAGATCCGAGTCTGACTGCGAGTGCGATCGCGACCGCACCTGCTCGAGGGTCGAACTGACCCCATTCAGCGCTTTGTCGAACTCCGGCTTTTGCCTGCGCTCGAGGACGGTCTTCACCATCTTCCAGAAATCGGTATCCGCCTCGTAATAGTCCTTGCGATCGCCGGTCCGCAGGTGCCGATGCACCATGCCTAGCTGCTCAAGGGCCCGGATATTCGTGCTGATGGCGCCCTTGGTTACGCCCACAATCGGTATCAGTTCGTCGAGCGAGAGCGGGCCCGGCGACAGATACAGTGCCGCATAGAGCCCGCCCATGGCGCGCGAGTATCCCCAAAACTCGCTGATGCGGCTCAGGTTTTCGATCATTCGTTGGCGGGCTTCGATCAGATCATTCATCGTTTAGTACATTCTAAATCTTCAGACCGATCTAGTGCAACAGAAATCTCTCCAGTGAAGTGGTCCGATAAATGTCTTATCGCGAAGTGGCCCGCGCACAGGGCCAGTAGCCGGCTTTTGGGGGAGGTTCCGAGGGGAGGGCCCGTGGGTTGTGGCGTCTTCCCCTATAGCTTAAACAACTCCCGCAAGCGCCGTGTCTGCACGCGGCTGACCGGCACCTCGGTGTGCTTCTTATCGTCCATGCGCAACTGATAGCTCGACTTGAACCATGGCACCACCTCCTTGATCCGGTTAATGTTCACCAGGTAGGAGCGGTGTACGCGCCAGAACAGATCGCGATCCAGATTGGCCTGCAGGTCTTCGATGGTGCGGTAGGTGGAGTGGCCTTCCAGGTTCGTGGTCACCAGCGTGATCAGCCCGTTGTCGATCGTCGCGTAGATCATTTCATTGGCATCCACAATGAAATGCCGGTTGTTGGATCGCACCAACAGTTTGGTTCGCGGAGCGGCGGGGGTGGCGTTCTTGGCGGCAACCGGCGGTTCGGGCGTCTTCTTGTCCTGGATCGCTCGCCGCACGCGTTCGATCGACTCGGCCAGTCGCTCCTTGTCCAGAGGCTTCAGGAGGTAGTCCATAGCCTCCAGCCGGAACGCTTCCACGGCGTATTGCTCGTAGGCGGTCACGAAGATGAAATGCGGCGGATCGATCCCTTTTTCCCGCAACTGGCGGACCACGCCCATGCCGTCCAGGCCCGGCATGTTCACATCTAAAAATACCAGCTCGGGCTCCAGATTCCGGATCAGGTCCAAGGCTTCCAATCCGTTGGAACCCGTTGCAACTACTTCCACTTCCGGGAAATCGTTCAACAGATACGAGAGTTCGTCGCAGGCCAATTGCTCGTCATCAACGACAATTGTAGTGAGGGTAGCCGTCGCACGGTCTCTCATGGAGTTGGTATTATAGCATTTCGACTCTAAGGAGAAACGCAGATTGCCCAATCCAGAGAACGTCCAAATTGCGCCCGCCGAAGGCAAACTGGGTGTATTGATACCCGGTATGGGCGCGGTGACGACGACCTTCATCGCCGGGCTCGAAGCCATCAAGCGCGGTATGGGAAAGCCGATCGGCTCCCTGACCCAACTCGGAACCATCCGTCTGGGGAAGCGCACTGAGGGACGCAGTCCCGCCATCCGGGATTTTGTTCCGCTGGCGAACATCGAAGACCTGGCCGTTGGATGCTGGGACATTTTTGAAGACAACGCTTACGAAGCTGCGGTCAAAGCCGGCGTGCTCGAAATGCCGCTTCTGGAGCAACTGAAAGAGCCGCTCTCGGCGATCACTCCCATGAAAGGGGTGTTTGACCAGGATTACGTGAAGCGGATCCATGGCCCCAACGTCAAGACCGGGGGCTCCAAGATGGACTACGCCGAGATGGTGATGGACGACATCCGGCAGTTCCGGCAGAAGACCGGCGCCACGCGCCTGACCATGATCTGGTGCGGTTCCACGGAGGTCTTCCACCAGGCCGCCGCGGTGCACGCCACGCTCAAGGATTTCGAGTGCGGCCTGCAGAAAAACGACCCGGAGATCTCGCCCAGCCAGATCTATGCGTACGCCGCGCTGAAGTCCGGCGTGTCCTACGCCAATGGGGCGCCGCATCTGACCACGGACATGCCGGCGCTGCTGGAACTGGCGCGTAACATGAATCTGCCGTTGTCCGGCAAGGACTACAAGAGCGGCCAGACGTTCATGAAGACCCTGATCGCGCCGGGCCTCAAGTCGCGGATGTTGGGTTTGAACGGCTGGTTTTCCACCAACATTCTCGGCAACCGCGATGGCGAAGTCCTGGACGACCCGGGCTCCTTCCGGTCCAAGGAGGTCACCAAGTCGTCGGCCCTGGAGTATATCCTCCAAGGCGAACTGTATCCCGACTTGTACAAGGACTTCTATCACAAGGTTCGGATCGAGTATTATCCGCCTCGCGGCGACGCCAAAGAGGGATGGGACAACATCGACATTTTCGGATGGCTGGGCTATCCCATGCAGATCAAGATCAATTTCCTGTGCCGCGATTCCATTCTGGCCGCGCCCCTGGTTCTGGATATTGTCCTGTTCATGGACCTGGCGCAGCGGGCCGGGATGCGGGGCGTTCAGGAATGGCTGTCGTTCTATTTCAAGGGCCCCATGCACGCACCCGAAGTCTATCCCGAGCATGATGTCTTCATTCAGCTCATGAAGCTGAAGAATACGCTGCGGTGGATGCGGGGCGAGGATCTCATCACGCATTTGGGCCTGGAATATTACGACTGATCGCTGTATCGTTTAAAGACGCGGGGGCTCGGGAGGAGAACGGACTCCCGCGCCGCCGCGTCTCAGTGTCTAGCGCTGGTTCCTAGGAGCATATGAAGGTATTGGTCATCGGTGGGACTCAATTCATCGGGCCGCTATTGGTGGATGAGCTGGTGAAGGGCGGCCACGACGTTGCGGTGCTGCACCGCAAGCCCAAACACGACCTGGGCAGGCGCGTCGAAAACATCATGGCCGACCGCAACGATGCCGACTCGCTGCGCGAGGCCCTGTCCGGCCGCCGCTTCGAAGTGGTCTTCGACAATGCCTACGATTGGCAGCGCGGCACCACGGCCGCGCAGGTGGAGGCCACCGTGCGGGCCGCGGGCAACCGCATCAACCGTTACGTTTTCATGTCCAGCGTAGCCGCTTATGGAGACGGCCTGAACCACAAAGAGAGCGACCCCCTCGCCCCCGACTATCATGCCGAGCCATACGTGCGCCACAAGGCCACCACGGAGCGGCTGCTGTTCCGCATGCGCGCGCGATCGGGTTTCCCGGTGGTCACATTCCGCCCGCCCTTCCTCTACGGCGCCAACAATCCGTACTACCGCGAACAGTTCTTCTGGGACCGGCTACGCGCCGGCCGCCCCATCATCATTCCCGGCGACGGCTATCGGCTGATGCAGTTCGCATATGTGAACGACCTGGTGCAGGCCATGGTGCGCGCCATGGTGGAGCCGAAGGCCGTGGGCGAAGCGTTCAACATCGGCGATCCCAAGCCCGTGACGCAGGCCGAGCTGGTAGAGAGACTGGCCAGGGTGGCGAATGTGGAACCGACCCTGGTCCGCGTCCCCCGTGACATCATCGCTCAGTCCGGGGGCAACGCCATGGAGGAGCCTTATTATTTCGGTGAATACTTCGACATGCCGCCCATTACCGAAAACATGGGCAAAGTGACCCGCGTCCTGAAGATGAAGCTGACGCCGTTCGAGATCGCCCTGAAAGATACCTACCGCTGGTACACGCGCAACCACAAGCCCCGCACCGCCGGTTTTGAGTTCGACGACAAGGTGCTGGCGATGGCAAAAGCGGGGTCGACCGCCAACGTGTAAAAGGGTGCGCGACACAGAAGTTGAACTCGGTGGTTGGTTTGTATCAGGGCACGGCCTTTAGCCGTGCCGCAAAGCTCGGGACAGTCAAGGCTTTAGCCGCTGCGCCCCGTGTAAAAGCAAGTAGAGGAATGTTACCCACGGAGTGATATACAATAGTAATGTATATCTATGCAAGTTGCCAAATGGGGAAACAGCTTAGCCGTTCGCCTTCCTTCCGCGGTCGTCCAGGCACTGGACCTCAAAGAGGGCGACCAGATCGAAATTCGCATCGCTGGAAGACGTGAATTTGAGATCGCCCGCGATCACAGTACTGAGAAGGCCATAGAACGGATACGCCGGCTGCGGCGCCCTTTGCCTCCCGGTTTCAAGTTCGATCGGCTGGAAGCGAATGAGAGGTGACGACCGGGCATTCTTCGACACGAACATACTCATCTATGCATTCGCCAAGGATGATCCGCGCACAGAAGCGGCCGAATCGCTTCTGGCCCGAGGCGGAGTGGTTGGAGTGCAGATCCTGAATGAGTTCGTTTCCGTTGCCGTGCGCAAGCTCGCCATGCCGTGGCCGGAGGTCTTAGAGGCTCTGAGCGCGATTCGGGTACTGTGTCCATCGTGCGTACCTCTCACGATAGAGACACACGACATGGCACTGCGGCTCTCTGGCCGGTATCGGTACCACATCTACGATTCGCTGGTCATCGCCGCGGCGCTGCAGGCATCGTGCAGCACACTCTATTCGGAAGACATGCGCGATGGCCAAATCATTGAAGGACTCACCATCCGCAATCCGTTCCCGGGTTTCTGAAGGCGCAAGCGCTGGGCCATGCCATGCCCAAAACGCACGGCCGGTCAGCCCAAGCCCTCTACGCCAGCGGGATGCCCGCCAGCCGCGGCTGGGAAACCACCACGCCCTCCAACTCCAGCAGCCTCTTCTTCAGCGCCAGCCCTCCGCCGTATCCCACCAGTTTGCCGCTCGCGCCGATCACACGATGGCAAGGAACCACGATGGGTATCGGGTTCGCGCCGTTGGCCGCGCCCACCGCGCGCACCGCCTGTGGCCGTCCGATGGCTTCCGCTATCTGCATGTAACTGCGGGTTTCGCCGTAGGGAATGGTTTCGAGTTGCCGCCAGACCCGCTTTTGAAAATCCGTGCCCTGGAAGTCCAGCGGAAGCTGGAACTTGCGCAATTCGCCCTGCAAGTAGGCTGCCAATTGGCGCACCGCCTCGCGCAGAAGCCCATTCTCACTGTTGGGTTGGCCTTCCGGGGCTCGTAACGGATCGAACTCAATCGCGCGAATTCCCGCCAGGACTGCAACCAGGCGCCAAGTACGACCATCTATCAACTGAGCCTCGACCCATTCGACCATGGAATCAGTTTGCCATATTCCCACCGTTGGTTTGACCACAAATGCTTACGGTTCACCATTTTTCCGCTGCGGAACCGGCTACCCGCCTGCTATACTTGTTACCATTCGCCTCTATGCCTCTTAAGCCTTTCGCACCCAACCCCGGCGCGGACAAGAAGATTTTTCTGCTTAAGCCGCGCGGCTTCTGTGCTGGTGTGGTCCGGGCGATCGATGTGGTGAAGATCGCACTCGACTTGTACGGACCTCCGGTTTACGTCCGCAAGGAGATCGTCCACAACAAGCACGTGGTGGATGAATTGCGCGACGCCGGCGCCATCTTCGTGGAAGAACTGGACGAAGTACCAGTCGGGGCGCGCGCGATCTTCAGCGCTCATGGCGTAGCGCCGTCCGTGCGAAGGCAGGCCAGAGATCGCCATCTGGATGTGATCGATGCCACCTGCCCGCTGGTCACCAAGGTCCATCTGGAGGCAGTCCGCTTCGCGCGCGACGGCTACAGCATCGTGCTGATCGGCCACAAGGATCATGACGAGGTGATCGGCACGCTGGGCGAAGTGCCCGAGCTAAGCTACCTCGTGGAAACCGTCGATGATGTGGACCGGCTGGAGTTTCCCGACCCCACGCGCGTCCGGTATCTTACCCAAACCACCCTCAGCCTCGATGAGACCCGCGACATCGTCAACCGCCTGAAGGAGCGGTTTCCGCACGTGGAAGGGCCACCGGCGCAGGATATCTGCTATGCCACCGAGAACCGCCAGATGGCCGTGAAGGCGGTCTCGGAATGTGTGGAACTGCTGCTCGTGGTCGGTTCTCAAAACAGCTCGAATTCCAAACGCCTGGTAGAAGTGGGCGACAATTTCGGAGTCCGCTCGTACCTGGTGAACGATCGCAGTGACGTGGATGCCGCGTGGCTCCAGGGCATCCGCAATGTGGGGGTGACCGCCGGCGCTTCGGCGCCCGAGCACCTGGTTCAGGAACTGATCGAATTCCTCCGCGACCTGGGCTTTCGCGAGATGGAGGAGATCGAACTGGTGGATGAAGACGTGCGGTTCTCTCTGCCCGCCGAACTGACCGTATCGATCCGATGAGCGCCCCGTTACAAGTCCGCACTACCTTGGAATCCGCCGCCGGACAGGCCAAGCGGCGGGCGGCAAACTACCTCGCCGGCCTTCAGCAGCGCGATGGCCATTGGTGCGCGGAACTCACCGCCGACACCACGCTCGAGTCCGACTACATCCTCTTCCAACTCTGGCTCCATCCGCCCACGGATGGGAAATGGACCCCCGCCAGCCGGCCGCTGATCGACAAAGCCGTGCGCTCGATTTTGGACCGCCAACTTCCCGACGGCGGCTTCAACATCTATGTCGAGGGACCTTCAGAAGTCAGCGCCTCCGTCAAAGCTTACTTCGCGCTGAAACTGGCGGGCGTAGCTATGGACGATCCGCAAATGGTCCTCCTCCGCAACCGCATCCTCGAACTCGGCGGCATCCAGGCGGCCAACAGCTACGTCAAGGTCAATCTCAGCCTCTTCGATCTCTACCCGCGGCAATACTGCCCCAGCATTCCGCCCGAAGTGGTGCTGCTGCCCCTCAATTTCCTGTACCAGATGTCGGCCTGGACACGCGCCATCGTGGTATCGCTGTCCATCGTGCATGCCGCCAACCCGCGCCGTCCCGTGCCCGCCGGCTTTAACCTCGATGAGATCTGGCTTCCGGGCGTGAGTCCCGCGTTCCACAAGGACGCCCGGTGGCTCACCTGGCACAATATCTTCCTGACCACCGACTGGCTGCTGAAGTGGTGGGAGCGTAGCGGGCTCAAGTCAGTCCGGCGTAAGGCCGTCCGGAAAGCCAGCCAGTGGATGATCGAACGCATGCAGCACTCCGACGGGCTCGGCGCCATCTATCCTCCCATGATGTACTCCATCATGGCGCTGGACGCGTTGGGGTATGCTCCGGACGACCCGCTGAGGGCCCAGGCGCTGCGCCAGTTCGACAAACTCATGGTGGATGACGGCGAGCGCTTCTTCTTCCAGCCATGCTTCTCGCCGGTGTGGGACACGGCCATCGGTGCATACGCGCTGGCGCAGTGCGATCCCAAGGATCCCGCGCTCCGCCCGGCCGCGGACTGGCTGCTCGCCCACGAGGTTCGCCGCAAAGCCGATTGGTCGGTGAAGCGGCCCGACACCGAACCCTCCGGTTGGGCGTTCTTCTACAACAACGAGCATTATCCCGATATCGACGACACCGCCATGGTCATGCTGGCCTTGAGCGATACCTCCGGCTCCAATTCCGCGGCGCAGAAGGCCTGCCACAAGAGGGGGCTTGACTGGCTGCTCGCCATGCAATCGGGCGATGGCGGCTGGGCTGCCTTCGACGCCGACAACAACTGGGAGTTTCTCAACAAGGTTCCCTTCGCCGATCACAACGCCATGCTCGATCCCACCTGCCCGGACATCACCGGGCGCGTGCTGGAAGCGCTGGCGGCCCACGGCGTGGAGAGCAGCCATCGCGCCGTGCGCCGCGGCGTCGACTGGTTGGTGCGCAATCAGCAGTCCGATGGAAGCTGGTACGGCCGCTGGGGCGTGGCGTACATTTACGGCACCTGCTTCGCGCTGCGCGGTCTGGCCGCATCGGGCGAGAGCGACCGGGAGGCGCACATCCTGTGCGCCGGCGAGTGGCTGCGCTCCATCCAGAATGCCGATGGCGGCTGGGGCGAGAGCTGCGCCAGCTACGATAACGGAACCTTCACCGCCGCCGAAAGCACTCCCTCGCAGACCGCCTGGGCCATCCTCGGCCTGATTGCCGGCGGCGATCCCAACAGCCTGAGCGTGCAGCACGGCATCGAATATCTGCTCGAAACGCAACGTCCCGATGGGAGCTGGGACGAAGAGCTGGCTACCGGGACCGGTTTTCCCAAAGTCTTCTACCTCAATTACCATCTCTATAAGGATTACTTCCCGCTGCTCGCGCTGTCTTCGTTCGGGAAGGCCCGGGCAAATTCATAGTGGATCGCTTATGAAATTTCCCCTCTCGATGACCGCCGGCCTGGCTGGATACATTATCAAGAACAAGATGCGGCCGCGTCCGGAATGGCAGAAAAACGTTGTCCCCGAGACGGATGCCTCCAATCCGTTTCGCATTCTGCCATCGAAGACCGGGGAAAAACGCCAGCCGCACCCCATGATCAATAAGCGCTTCCCCATCGTGCTGATGCTGGAGCCGCTGCATGCCTGCAACCTGACCTGTACCGGCTGCGGCCGCATCCGCGAGTACGAATCCACCATCACCGAGCGCGTGCCTCTCGAAGAGTGCCTGTTCGCCGTGGATGAATGCGGCGCGCCGGTGGTTTCGATTTGCGGGGGCGAGCCCATGATGTACCCGCAGATCGGCGAACTGGTCGCCGGCATTCTCGCGCGCAACCGGCACATCTATCTGTGCACCAATGGCATGTTCATCAAGAAGCGCCTCCACGAGTTTACCCCCGACAAGCGTTTCTACTTCAACGTGCATCTGGACGGCATGGAAAAAAACCACGACATCGCCGTCGAGCGTGAGGGCGTGTTCCGCGAGGCCATCGAGGGAATTAAGGTTGCGAAGGCTGCGGGCTTCCAGGTGTGCACCAACACCACGGTCTACAAAGAGACCGACATGCGCGAGGTGGAGGAGCTGTTCGAGTACCTGGGGCCACTCGGAGTGGATGGCCACCAGATCGCACCGGCCTACGGATATTCCGCGGTGAACGATCGCGAAATCTTCATGACACGCGACGATATCCACGAAAAGTTCAAGGATATCGACCGTCTGGCGAAGAAGTTCCCGATCCGCCAGACCCCCGTTTACCTCGATTTCCTCAAGGGCGAGCACGACATGCCCTGTACCGCCTGGGGCAATCCGACCTACAACGTGAAGGGCTGGAAGGGCCCGTGCTACCTGATTACGGATGGTCACCACCAGACCTTCGAAGGCTTGATGACCGAGACGCCCTGGGAGAGCTACGGCCAGGGCAACGACCCCCGATGCGAGCACTGCATGGTGCATTGCGGTTTCGAGCCCTCCGCTGCGCTGGGCATCAACGTGGGCCTGGCCGACAACCTGAAGATGTTGGCATGGACGTTACGGTAATGTCTGGTGGGACAGACGATCGATTTCTGTCGTCTGTCCTGCCCGCTCCACGGGCCGCCCCATGAAGCCCGCTCTCGTCACCGGCGCCTCCGGCTTCCTCGGCTGGCACGTCGCCCGGGTCCTCCTCGAGCGCGGCTACTCCGTGCGAGCCCTGGTCCGCCCAGACAGCCGCGTCGACGGTCTCGACGTTCAGCCGGTGACCGGCGACTTGCGCGATCCAGCCTCCCTGGAGCGGGCTGTGGCCGGCTGCGGCCTGGTATTTCACGTGGCCGCGGACTACCGCCTATGGGCCAAGGATCCGCGGGATTTGTATCGCTCCAACGTCGATGGCACGCACAACCTGCTGGAGGCGGCGCACGCTGCCCGCGTGGAACGGATCGTGTACACCAGCACCGTAGGATGCATTGGAATTCCGCGCAACGGCATAGGGGATGAGGATACGCCCGTCTCATTGGCCGATATGACGGGCGACTACAAACGCTCCAAGTACCTGGCTGAAGGAGTGGCGTTGGAGTATGCCCGCGATGGATTGCCCGTGGTGATTGTCAACCCTTCGGCCCCCGTCGGCGATCACGATGTGAAGCCCACCCCCACGGGCAAGATCGTGGTGGACTTCCTGAATGGCCATATGCCCGCGTTCATCGATACCGGCCTCAACGTGGTGGATGTCCGCGATGTCGCCGAAGGCCATTGGCTGGCCTGCGAGCGCGGCCGGACCGGCGAACGGTATATCCTCGGCTCGGAGAATCTGACGCTCGCCCAGATCCTTGAGAAACTGGCGCACATCACCGGTCGCAAGGCTCCCACCATGCGGCTTCCGTACGCGGTGGCGTTTTGTGCCGGCGCCTGCAGCACCGCCTGGGCCAACGTGACCGGAACGCCTCCGCGCGTGCCCCTGAATGGGGTCCGCATGGCTCGCAAGAAAATGTGGGTGACCCATGAGAAGGCGCGGCGCGAGTTGGGTTTCAACCCCGGCCCCGCCGAAGCCGCCCTCACTCGCGCCGTCGAGTGGTTCAGTGGGACAGCCGGTGGGGCAGGTCCCCGGCCTGCCCAGTCCGCGGCATAATGAGGCTCCTGTTGGTAGCGTCCGATCCCATGGAGTTCACCGGCATCGTAGCGCACGCGCAAGATTCCCAACCGGCCCTGGTCCGCGTGGACTGGGCCTGCTCAGCCCGGCTCGCGGGACACGACGTCTTGCTGGTCGCCAACGGCGTCGGCTCAAAGCGAGCGGCCGCCGCGGTGGATGCGTCTGCGAGTTTTCGACCCGACGCCGTGATCAGCACCGGCTTCTGCGGTGCGCTCGCAGAAGACCTGAAGGTCGGCGACATTGTGGTGGGAACCTGCATCGCAAAACACACAGGCAAGGATGCCTGTTCTACTTCCACCTGGCCGGCTCAGCAGCCGGAATGTCTGCCCGGCCAGGGGTGGCGCAGGCGCTTTCGCGTGCGTTCCGGCCCCATTTGCTCCATCGACCATGTGGCACAAACCTCCCAGGAGAAGCGCCGCCTCCACCTTACCGGAGCCTGCGCCGTCGAAATGGAGGCCGCCGGAGTCGCGGAACGCGCCCAAGCGCTGGGCCTCCCGTTCCATTGCGTCAAAGCCGTCACCGATCTGGCAGGCGAAACTATGGCGAACGACTTTAACGCGGCTCTGCGATCCGACGGCCACTTCGATACAATGCTTATATTACGGGGAAGTTTGCGTCATCCAGCTATCCGGATACCGGAGCTGCTTCGGTTGCGAAATCGGTGTGTGCGCGCCGCACGCATCCTGGGGGAGTTTTTTGCCGACTGCCGATTCTGAGCTGAGCGACATTCCGGAAACCATGCACGCCGCCGTCTATCGCGGACAGAGCGTGGTGAGTGTCGAGGAGATCCCCACTCCCGCCATCCGGCCAGGCGAGATTCTGATCCGCGTGGAGGCCTGCGGCATCTGTCACACCGATCTGAAGAAAATCGAGCACAACCTCCTCGCCCCGCCCCGCGTATATGGTCATGAGACCGCTGGCATGGTGGTGGCGGTGGGCGCCGGGGTCGCGAGATTCCGGCCAGGCGATCGTGTAGTGGCCTTCCATCACATTCCCTGCCTCGAGTGCTTCTATTGCCGCCGAAAAACCTACGCGCAGTGTCCGGTGTACAAAAAGGTAGGCATCACCGCGGGTTTTGAGCCCGCCGGCGGAGGTTTCGCGCAATACGTTCGTGTGATGGATTGGATTGTGGATCGCGGCGTCGAAAGAATCCCCGAGGGAGTTTCCTTCGAGCGCGCCACCCTGGTGGAGCCGCTCAATACCTGTTTGAAGGCGGTGGTGCAGTGCGACCCCCAGCCGGAGGAGTTCGTGCTGGTGATGGGGCAGGGCCCCATCGGCCTGATGTTCACCATGCTGGTTCACCGTACCGGCGCGCGCGTCGCGGCTACCGATACTATTCGAGAGCGGCTGGCTGTTTCGACCCTGTCTGGCGCCGAGTTTGCTTGGGACCCGGGTACGTTGGATGTGGCGGCTCAAGTCAAGGCGCTGACCGTCGGGCGCGGCGCCGACCTCGTGATTGTGGCAGCTTCCGTCCCGGGAATCATCGGCCAGGCAATTGCCTGCTCGCGCCCCGGCTCCCGAATCTTACTTTTCGCACAAACCTCCGCCACCGAGCGCATCGAAACCTCCGGCGCGGACATCTGTGTGGGTGAGCGCACTCTGTTCGGGTGCTATAGTGCGTCAGTGGACCTGCAAAAAGAGTCCGCAAATCTGGTCTTTGGCGGCGAATTACCACTGGACGCACTGATTTCACACTGTTTGCCCTTGGTTAAAATTCGTTCAGGTTTTGATTTGGCATTGCATCCGGGACCTAAATCGTTGAAAATAATCGTTCAGCCACAGAGGTGGTCATAGTGAATAACCACATGATGGCTGCTGTGCTTTACGGCAAGGAGCACTTGCAGGTAGAGCCGGTAGCCGTTCCGACAATCGACAGGGGAGATATCCTCGTACGAGTGAAAGTGGCGCTGACGTGCGGCACCGACGTCAAAGTCTTCCGCCGCGGGTACCACGCTCGGATGATCGTTCCTCCTGCCGTGTTCGGACACGAACTGGCCGGCGATGTAGTCGCAGCAGGCGAGAACGTCACCAGGTTCTCGATCGGACAGCGCGTAGTCGCGGCCAATTCGGCTCCCTGCGAAGATTGCTATTTCTGCCGCCGCGGCCTGCAGAATCTCTGCGAGGACCTGTTGTTCAACAACGGCGCCTACGCTCAGTACATCCGGATTCCCGCCCGCATCGTGGAGCGTAATACGTACCTCATTCCAAGCCACGTGGGCTATCAAGACGCGGCACTGGTGGAACCGCTGGCCTGCGTGGTTCGCGGTTTCGAAGAGACCGCACCTCGGGCAGACGACACCATCGCCATTATCGGACTCGGCCCCATCGGTCTGATGTTCGTGAAACTGGCAAAACTCCACGGGTGCCGTGTGATCGCGGTGGGGCGGCGTCCCACGCAGCTCGAACGCGCCGAGGCCCTGGGCGCCGATGACCTCATCGTAGCCGGTGAGACATCCGACCCCGTCAAGGCCATCCGCGCTTTGACGCATGGCCGCGGCGTAGATATCGCCATTGAGGCCGTCGGTCAGCCCCAGACCTGGGAGTGGGCGGTGAACATGGTACGGCGCGGCGGCACGGTGAACTTCTTCGGAGGCTGCCCCAACGATAGCACCGTCAATCTCGATACCGCGCTGCTGCACTACTCCGAAATCACCTGCAAGGCCAGTTTCCACCATACCCCCGCCTATATCCAGAAGGCGCTCGACCTGGTCTCGGCGGGGCACATCACCGCTTCCTTTTTCGTCAATCGCGAGGAGCCCTTGGCCAACTTACTGGAAGTCATGCGCCACTTGATGAGCCACAACGGCCACTTGAAAACGGCCATCGTGCCTTAGGAGTTGGGGGGCCCCGCCCCGCATGATGCCCCTACCTCCAGTCGATTTCGTCCGGTCGCCCGAGGCGCTTCAAAAACCCTACTCGCTGGAGGAGGCCCACGCCTATACCCGCTGGCTGGCCACCCACCACTATGAGAACTTCCACGTGGTCAGCTTCCTGCTTCCTAAACGTCTGCACCAGGATTTCTACAACGTCTACGCCTATTGCCGATGGGCCGATGACTTGGGAGACGAGATCGGCGACCGCGACGAGAGTCTCCGCCTGCTCGAATGGTGGCGCAGGGAACTGGATGCCATGTATCGAGGCACTGCCACCCACCCCGTTTTCGTCGCCCTGATCCCCACCGTGGACAAGTACGGGATTCCGCGCCAGCCCTTTGCCGACCTCATCCAGGCGTTCATACAGGACCAGACCGTCACCCGATATGCCAATTGGGACGAGCTTTTCGGGTATTGCCGCAACTCTGCCAACCCCGTGGGGCGCCTGGTTCTCTACCTGTGCGGCTACTCCGATCCGCAGCGGCAGCGGCTCTCCGACGCCACCTGCACAGCCCTGCAACTCGCCAACTTCTGGCAGGACGTGACCGTGGACCTCCTCAAGGATCGGGTCTACATTCCGCTCGACATCATCGCGCGGCACGGATATACGGTGGAGGAGTTGTTTGCCCTCCGGTTCACGCCGGCCTTTCGCGAAGTGATGCGCGAGATCGTGGACAAGGCTCGCGAGCTGTTTATGCTGGGGTTGCCGCTCACCGGGATGGTGAACCGGCGCTTGGCGCTCGACCTCGACCTGTTCAGCCGCGGCGGCCTGCGGGTACTCCAGAAGATCGAGGACCGGGGTTACGATGTGCTGGCCGCACGCCCGGCCATTTCCAAGGCCGAGAGAGTGCGGCTGCTGCTGGGATCGCTGGCGCGCACAGCCTTTGCGGAGCCGCGACCATGACGGAGCGGCGCTTGCCTTCGAACGCGCTCGACAAGTCGTACGACTATTGTCGCCGCGTGGCGCGTACCCGGGCCAAGAACTTCTACTACGCCTTCCTGCTGCTGTCCGCGCAGCAGCGCAAGGCCATGTGCGCCATCTATGCGTTCATGCGTTACTGCGACGACTTGAGCGACGAGCCCGGCGCCACGCGGACCGCCATTGAGCGCTGGCGCGTGGAAATGGAGGACGCATTCGAAGGCCGTTTCAGCGGGCAGCCCGTGTGGCCGGCCTTCCATCACACCGTCCGCCGGTTCGGCATTCCGCACCAGTATTTTCGGGAAATGATCGAAGGCGTCTCCTCCGACTTGGAGCCGCGCCGCTTTGAGACGTTCGACCAGCTTTACCGCTACTGCTACCAGGTGGCCTCCGTGGTCGGGCTCACCATCATCCACATCTTTGGCTTCGATACCCGCAGCGCCTTGCCGCTGGCCGAAAAGTGCGGGGTGGCGTTTCAACTGACGAACATTCTCCGGGACATCCGCGAGGACGCCGCGAACGGTCGTGTGTACCTTCCCCTCGAAGACCTGGTCCGCTTCGGCGTGACCGAGGAGGATCTGCGCGCCGGCAATCGCAGCGAGGCCTTCCTCGAACTCATGCGCTTCCAGGCATCGCGGGCGCACGCGTACTACACCGAATCGGAGCCTCTGCTGGATCTGATTCACCCGCGGAGCCGGCCGTCGCTATGGGCGCTGGTTTCCATTTACTCGGGCCTGCTGGACCGCATCGAGCGCAGTAACTACGACGTGTTCACGCGCCGCGTGCGTTTGTCGTCGCTCGAGAAATCCTGGATCGTGGTGCGCGCGCTGGTATCGTGAGGTAGTCTTTCAGAGCGGCACCACATTCAGACCGGGGATCATCCGAAAGTGGCGGAGATTCGCTGTTCCGACTGCATAGCCGAGTTCCAGCGCAGACACGCCGATCAGCAGATCCTGGAATGCGATGCAGATGCCTCTTTCTTGTTGCTCGGCATCGATCCGGCCGGCCTTGCGGGCCAACTCCGTAGTGATGGGATAGACGGGTACGTTGCCGATCAGGTCCTCCAGGAACTGTCGCCGCCGGTTTGCTCGAACCAGATCTTTGGCTCGCCAGATACCGTGCTCCAGTTCCATCACGCTCAGCACCGAGAGCGCGATTTCCGTGGACCCCACAATTCCACGGATGGCGGCCAGCATGCCTTCGACCGGCAGTCTTTGGCGTTCGGCGGTGATGGCTACGCTGGAATCCAGGATTAGTCCGATGAGGGCGGATTCAGCGGTTCGCGGTGACTGTTGATGATGGCTTCCAGGTCCTGAGCGAAGTCTTCGTCCAACGTAGCGTGAGTGCCGCGCGCTTCCAGCATGGCGATGCACTCATCGATGGACCGCCCCCGGAATTGAGGGAGCTTGATGACGGCCACCGGCTGGTGGTCGTGCTCCACTACCACTTCAAACCCGCGCTGGAGTTTCTCCAGCACCGCCGCGAAGTTGTCGGCCACCTCGGCGTCGGTCATATGGACCTGTTCCATATCTTCGATCATACGTCTTACCTGGCGGCGGCGTCAGTTCGCTGTCTTTCAGGGCAGGTGTGTATTGCCATGGTGCCGTACGTCCCCGCCCGCTCGATGTGGATGGCATCTGCGGTGACCCGCCCCGAAACCGCAGGCTGGCATCGTCGGCTCCCACGTCCGCGCTCAGTTGAGTGTCCGCGCGACGGGTCCGACTTCGCCACTGACCGAGGAGGATCTGCGCGCCGGCAATCGCAGCGCGGCCTTCCTGGAACTCATGCGCTTCCAGGCATCGCGGGCGCGCGTACTACACCGAATCGGAGCCTCTGCTGGATCTGATTCACCCGCGCAGCCGGCCGTCGCTATGGGCGCTGGTTTCCATTTACTCGGGTCTGCTGGACCGCATCGAGCGCAGTAACTACGACGTGTTCACGCGCCGCGTGCGACTGTCGCCGCTCGAGAAATCCTGGATTGTGGTGCGCGCGCTGGTATCGTGAGGTTGAAGGGGTTGGCACCGGGAGCGCAACTCCCAGACCCCCAGAGCGCTAAAATCTACGAATGCGAGTTCGCGAATTGGCGGAGTGGCTGGGCGCCACCTTTGAAGGCGATGGCGAGAAGGAAGTCACCGGTGTGGCGGCGCTCGAGACGGCCGGGGCTCTGGACGTCGCATTCGTGGGGAATCGAAAAGCGGCTGCTCAGGCGGAGAGCTCGGCGGCGGGATGCCTGCTGGTTCCTTCGGAATGGCCCAGTCCCAGCTATCGAACGGTGATTCGGGTTCCCGAGCCGCGTACGGCATTTGCGCGCGCCATGAGCCGTTTCTACCCGACGGCGGAACTGAAGCCGGGCATCCACCCCACGGCGGTGATCGGCAAGGATGTGGAGATGGGCGCGCTGGTGTACGTGGGACCTCACGCGGTGGTGGGGGACACCACCCGGATCGGGGTGGCCAGCAGCATCGGCGCGGGCTGCTACGTGGGCAAGCGGGTGGCGCTGGGCGAAGGCTGTATGTTGCATCCCAACGTCACGGTCTACGACAACGTGGATATCGGTCGCGGCACGATTGTGCACTCGGGTGCGGTCATCGGCGCAGACGGCTTCGGCTACGTGATGGACCGGGAGCGCTGGCACAAGTTCCCGCAGGTGGGGAGGGTGGAGATCGGGGACTTCGTGGAGATCGGCGCCAATTCATGCGTGGACCGGGCGGCGCTGGGAGTCACCTCCATCGGCGAAGGCACCAAACTCGATAACATGGTGCATGTGGGCCACAACTGCCGTATCGGACGGCACGTGGTAGTGGCGGCTCAAACCGGATTTTCGGGTCAGGTAGTGGTGGAAGACTACGCGGTGATTGGCGGGCAGGTGGGGATCGGCGACAAGGCGCGCGTGGAAGCGCGCGCGGTGCTGGGGTCGGGCTGCGGCGTGCTGACCTCCAAGATCGTCCGTTCGGGCGAAACCGTATGGGGGACGCCGGCGCGTCCTCTCAAGCAGCATCTGGAACAACTTGCCAACCTGGCGCGTCTTCCCGAACTGCGGCGCGAGGTGGTGGAACTGAAGAGGCGTCTGGCGGAACTCGAAAGGAGAGCGTGATGCTGGTGGCGGTTGGCGGGCATTCGCGGAATATCGGAAAGACATCCGTGGTGGCGGGGCTGATCCGCCGACTGCAGGACCGCAAGTGGACGGCCATCAAGATCACGCAATACGGGCACGGCGTGTGCGCCAATGAGGGCAAGGAATGCGGCTGTGAGGCGGAACCCGACCATCCATTCGCGCTCAGCGAAGAGTACGAGCCGAACCAGACGGATTCCGGGCGGTTTCTGGCGGCCGGCGCGGAACGGTCGTTCTGGCTGCGCACGCCGGCGGGGGAACTTTCGCGGGCGGCGGGCACCCTGCGGAAGATTCTAGATTCCACCGAGAATGTGATCGTGGAATCCAACAGCATCGTGGAACTGGTGCAGCCGGATGTCTTTCTCATGCTGCTGGATTTCTCCTGCTTGGATTTCAAAGCATCGAGCTTGCGTTTCATGGACCGGGCGGATGCCTTCGTGGTCATCGACCGGGGCATCAACGCGCCCATGTGGGAGGATATTGCGCGAGGCCTGTGGGACCAGAAGCCGCAGTTCCTGGTGAAACCTCCGCGCTATGTGACGGTGGCAATCTCGAACTTCGTGAAGTCGAGGTCCTCGACTTCGGTTCGCTGAGCGCGAAGGCGGCGCAACTCGGCCGCGGCTTCGTTCAGCGTGCGCGCGGCCACCTCCACCTGCCTTTCGATAGTGCGGAGGTGTTCGGGCACCTTGCCGGGCACGTCACCCAGCAGCAGGTTCAAGATAAAGACGGTGGTTTCGATGTTGCCGAGCGGCTGGCGCAGATCGTGAACACAGCCCATAAGTATGTCTTCAGCTTGGTGGCGGTTTGAGAGTTGCATGTTTTTGGAGGCCCAGGGACTGCGTTAGTATATCGCACGTCAATTCGAATGGGAATCAGTTTTTTTTCCATAATTCTCAAATGCGGACCTGCGCTGTGAGATTCCGCCCCGCCGCACCAGCCGTGAGCTGACCTGAAGCGTGGGTGGCAAAAGAAAACGTAGTATGAATGCCAATGAATTCGAATAAGAAAAACCGATTTGATCTCATAGGGCTGGCAGCTTCGGTACGCTGATTACGGTGGGTACCGAGGGGTGCGGGCTGGGACACGCACTTCGCGCCTTCGCCCGTGCGCCGTGGTGCAGGTTACCCGACCTGCTGGTTCAGTGATCGATAGCCATGGCCAGGCTCGGCAGATCGGGCACTTCGGTAGCAGGCGGATCCGGCTGCCGTGGGCAAGCCTCGACGCGGTTGCGTCCGCGGTCTTTTGCCAGATACAGGGCCAGGTCGGCTTCGCGGATGAGGGGATCGGTCTCGGAGACGGATGGGTGTGTACGGCAAGAGACGCCGATGCTGCAGGTAACCGCCACCGGGTGGGTTCCCGCCACGAAGGGGCCGGCGGCAACAGCCTCGCGAATGCGCTCGGCCTGGACGTGAGCGGTATCGCCCTCGCAGCCAGGCAGCACGATGAGGAACTCTTCACCGCCGTACCGGCCGACGGCGTCATAGCGGCGGACCGCCGACTTCATACGGCGCGCCGCTTCGCGGAGAACCGAATCGCCGGCCAGATGACCGTACGTATCATTGACCAGCTTGAAACGATCCAGGTCCACGATCAGTAGGGCCACTGGCTGGGATTCACGCCGGGCGCGGGACAGTTCGTTGTGCAGCGTTTCCAGGATGGAGGCGCGGTTGAGAAGGCCGGTGAGGCTATCGTGAGTGGCTTGTTCGCGAAGGGCCTCGCGGGCCTGGAGGAGTTGCTCCTGCAGGTCCAGAATCCGGCGGCCGGCCCGCAGGCGCACGCGCAGTTCGTGGGCGTTGAAAGGCTTGGTGAGGTAGTCATCGGCGCCAGCATCCATACCTTCCACCAGGTCTTGCGATTCCGTGCGGGCGGTCAACAGGAGGATATAGATGTACGGCTCGCGGCCGGCGGCGCGCACGCGACGGCAAACCTCCACACCGTCCATTCCGGGCATCATCCAATCGAGAATTGCCAGCCGCGGCGTATCCTCCGACTGCAGGGCTTGCCACGCTTGGGTACCGTCGCGCGCCATTACCACGTCATAGCCCCACTTGGTCAACATGGTGCGCAACATCGACTGAAACACCGGGTTGTCTTCGGCGGCGAGGATCTTCAACGGACGAACCGGGGGCGCGGGTTCGCTCCCGGACGAGGCGCCTGCCGGACCCGCCTCTGTGCTGGTAACTGGGTACACGTGTTCCTCCCCAGAGGTCTTATCGGCCAGGTGGCGCGGATTCTGTAGAGGCGTGGCGAGAAACTACGGTTCCGGGAGGCGGCCGGTCCAGTCGCACCATGCCCACGCCAGGGCGGTCAACGAGCCGAAGGCGCCGGCTACCAGACCGATGGTCCGGGGACTGACGTACTGGGAGGCGATTCCCGCCGCGGCCATGGAGACGATCATGACCGACCAGCGAAGCGACTCCATGGTGGCGAAGACACGTCCGCGAAACTGGTCGGGGGTGTGGCGGAGGAGTTGGGAATTGTTGAGCACCGAGGTGACCGCCATGCCCACGCGCGAGAACATCATGCAAGCCAGCGCGGCGGTGTAAGACTCCACCTGGCTGAACAGCATGTAGGTGACGCCGTGAACGATGTACGAAATGGTGACGGCGCGTTTGTATCCGGAAAAGTCCACACGGCGGCCCACGATGTGGCCGGTGGCTCCGCCCAGCAGGAGTCCGATGCCGGCGAAGCCCCATATGGAGCCGATACCGGCGGCGCCCCGATGGAATACCTGCTCGCCGAACAGGGCGAAGAGAATCTGGGCTGCGCCGCCACCCAAGGCCCAGCCGACCGAGATCATGGCGATTCCCATCATGAGGGGGACGGATCGCATGTAGGAAAGGCCCTCGCGATATTCGTGCCAGGGGCCGAGCGCCGGGTGGGACAGGCGGCCCGGTTCGCGGGTCCGTTCCGGATTTCGCCTGTCATCCGGGCGAAGGTCGGCTTTCAGCCGATGACAGGCGGAAGCGTCTGTCCCACCAGGCTCCGCGCGGAATCCACCCGGAGTCGAGATCTGTCAGATGGACCAGGCGGAGAAGACGAAGGAAAGCGCATTGAGGATGAAGGCCCACCGATACCCGAATTGGGCGGCGCTGTAACCGGCGAGCAAGGTGCCGGCGGTGAGCGTCGCCCAGCCGGTGGTTTGAGTGAGCGAGTTGGCGGTGTGGAGCTCGTCCGCGGTAGCGATGGTGGGGAGGATGGCGGCGCGGCCGCTGGTGAAGAAGGGCGAAGCGAACATCAGGGCGCCGCTCAGGAGGTAGAGCAGCCAGGGACGCGGCTGGTGGATGATGAGCACGAAAGCCAAGGCGAGTGCGGCGCGGACGAGATCGCTCGAGATCATGATGCGTTTGCGGTCGAAGCGGTCGAGGAGCACGCCCGCCACGGGGCCTGCGAGCACGGCCGGGATAGCGCGCGAGAGCATGACGCCCGAGACGACCAGGCCGGAGCCGGACTTCTCCATGACGAGGGCGAAGACCGCGATGTTGTTGAAGTAGTCGCCGATTTCGCTGACCACCTGCGCCATCCAGGTGTACCGGTAGTTGCGGTTCTGGCGGAGCAGGGCCAGCAGGGTGGTCACGGAGATTTCATGATAGCGTGGGGCGCGAGGTGAGGCAGGCCGGGCGCCGGCTATCATGCTGTCACCACGTCGGTGGCGCCGTGGACATCGTCGGTGAGCGCGAGGTCCGCCCGATACGGGCACCGTCTTGTCGTGGAAATCGGCGGCCCCGTTGCAGGACGAACGGCCCTGTTCACGTCGGTGCTCACCGAAAGGTTTCGAGTCCTACGGGGGAGGCAGCCCAGTTTTGAGATTCGCCGACTTTCCCCCGGCTGGTCCTTGAACTTGCCGATTCGATGGCTCACGACACTCCAGAGCGGACTCGAACTCTCAAGGGTAGCCAAGTGCGCCGTCGGAGGCCCTGGAGGGGACTCTGCACGGCGAATAGGAGAGCGTACTGTTAGTACACCGTGCCCTTCTGCCATCGGGAAAACCTGGTACTCCAGCGTGAACTTTCGGTAAGCGTGCGGAGATTGTAAATTCTTGCTTCAGGAGCGATCAGTGGTGGCCTGTGAGCGCACATGCGGTGCGGCATTCGTCGGGAGCCGGTCTCCGGCCATGTTGTTTTGTGAGGCAGGATGGGAGTCTTATCCCGAAGCCGCACGGGTAGCAGTTTGCGCCAAGTTGTCGCGATAGTTCCAGGGCATCCAAGCCGCCGGATTCTGCTTCATATCTTCGGCGCGTCGCTGGAGTTCGGTCAGGTAGTCGAACGGGTTGACGCCGTTCAGCTCGCAGGTGTGAATCAAGCTCATGAACAGGTCGCCCATCGCTGCTCCCTTCTGGGTCTTGTAAACCAGAGAGTTCTTGCGATGCCGAATGGCTTTCTTCAGCGCCCGTTCCACAATGTTGTTGTCGAGAGGTGCTCCCGCCTTCCGCAGAAACAGCGTCAGTTTCTCCCAGTCCTTGAGCAGATACGTGATCGCCTTACCCAGACCCGAATTCGGTTCCACCTTTCGTTCCTGGAACTGAGCGTCGAGCCAGCTATGCAGCTTTTCCATTACCGGCCCGCTATGCTCCTGGTGAAAACGCAGTCGCTCCTCCGGGGACATCCCCCGCGCCTGGTCATCATAACGATAGACCTCGCCCAGAGTTTCCCCCCGCTGCCCGCCTCTGGAGTTTTCCTTCGACTGGAGGCCCGTCTGCTCCAGCACCTTGGCGGTCTTCTCCGTGCTCGCCGGACACAGCAATTGGCGCAACGCCGCCAACGTGGTTTCCTGCTGGCTCACCAGTTCCGTCACATGTCCCAGAGTCTGGATGGCGGCTCTCAACGAACTCCATACCTTGCAGGCAACCGGTCTCCCCTGTGCCCAGATCAGATACTTCAGGTGCTCACCCACCGGTTGCTCGTAGCCCAGATAGTGATGCTCTTCCATCAGGCTTTGGAAAAGGGGTTCATCGGCCGTTCGCCGCACGAGTTGAATGTCGATCGGCCGCAACTCGTTCAGCGGCATAACCGTAGGTGTGGTGTCGATCAGGAAGGCTTGCGGTCGTGACCGTTCTCTGCGGGATTGTCCCCGGATGTGGCAAAGGGGTGCCCTCTGGGCCGGGCGGCAACTGGATCTGACCGGCACGCTCCAGCATCAGCAGCAGGCCACGGCAAACCACGTCACGCAACACCCCGTTGGGCTGTTTCCAGCTCAGGGCTTCGCACAACTGACGTGACAGTTTCCAGCGGCTGCTCGTCGGATGTGCCGCAATGAACTCCCGCAGGAACACCTGCACGCCGTCGATCTCCTGTCCGCGGTAGCGCCACGTTTCCGCCATACCCGCAGCATGCCAGAAATTTCAGCAGAACGTAAGGCCTTTGCTGTGTTTTGAGTTAATTAACTGACCTCACGCCACACCGGCGCAGCTTCCGTGTCCGGGTTGCCAGCGGCCAGCAGCATCTGTGCCTGGTGCGCCTGCGGTGCCTGCGACGGGGAGGATCCGCTCGGCCACCTGACAAACCGTCCTTGCGATAAGCGCTCCTGCGCCAACCAAGAATCCTTGGCCGTCATAAAATGTTGAGCTCAACATTTTACGACTTATGTTGAGTGCTCAGTAATGTGGAGTTCGCGCATCTGAAACCTGCTATTCACATCCAGAAGAAGAATTCACTGCACATTAATCAGGTAGTAGCATAGGGCGGGTAATATCAGAGCCGATACCAGAAGGATCGGTGTCGATCTCAACCAAGGAGGCTCTGATGATTGCCCAGATTTTCCCCCAAGACTTCCCGCGCTTTCTTGCCTTGCCAGTGCTGGGGACGTTGATGGATCGCTATGCCGGCTGGCTGCATGAACAGCAGTACACGTGGCGGTCAACCCGGTATGAGTTGCGGATGGCCGCTCGCGTTGCCGATTACTTGAAGCGGCGAGCGGTTCGCGAGATTGAGGAACTCAGCGAGCAGCACCTGGACGCGTGCCATCGCTGGTTTCGACAGAAGTTCCCCGAAGAAGCCGGCGGCGTTCTCGTACTCGCGCGCTTTCTTCATGAAAGTGGCTATATCGAGACGTCATCGCCTCCACCCTCTCCCAGTCGCGCGGAGATTCACGTGAATGCCTTCTTGGCTCATCTCCGGGAAGTTCGCGGATACGCTCCTTCCACGATTCGCCGTCAAGGGCAGATCGCCGCCGAGTTCTTGACATGGTTGCGGTTTGCGGACGTGCCGGATAGGCTCTCCTCGCTGACGACCAACGATCTGGAAGGATTCTTCCGGCACCTGAGCAAGCGGATGGGCCGCGTCGGCCTGCAAAAGCCCATTGCCATCCTCCGGAACCTTCTCCGCTTCTTGGCCGCCGACGGTTCAGTTCCGATTGGGCTGGACACAACGATTGAGAGGCCACGAGTCTATCGCCAGGAGCAACTCCCGCGATCGCTACCCTGGTCCACCGTTCAAGCGTTTCTCGGTTCCATCAACCGGGATTCGGCAATCGGCAAGCGTGACTACGCCATGTTCTCGCTGATGACAACGTACGGCATGCGCGCCTGCGACGTCGTCGCGCTCACGCTCGACGACATAAAGTGGCGAGCCGGGCACATTCTCATCCGGCAGAGCAAGACTGGTAACCCGCTGGAGCTTCCCTTGACCGACGAGGTCGGCTCCGCGATTCAGGATTATCTGAGAAAGGTCCCGCGCTATGGCCTCCACCGGCAGGTTTTCCTCCGCCTCAAGGCTCCTGGCGGCCCTCTGAAAACGACTGCAGTAATCGAAGCTTTCCAGGCATGGACGGCCCGAAGTGGTCTGGAGATTTCCTTCAAAGGGGTCCATTGCATTCGCCACTCCTATGCTCTCCACTTACTCCGGCAGGGCGTTCCGCTGAAAACCATCGGCGACGTTTTGGGCCATCGATCACCGGAGAGCACTGCGGTATACCTGCGTCTCGCCACCGAAGACCTGCGCACAGTGGCGCTGCCCGTGCCGGCTCCCCTATATGTGCACCAGGAGGAACGATGATCGCCAAGAGTGCTTTTCGATCAACGCTTGCCGGGGACCTTCTGCGGTACATCGCTCTCAAGCAAACATTGGGACGCTGCTTCGCCAGGACCTCAATCATTTTGCTCAGGCTGGACCAGTTTCTGTGCGGTCCTGGCATGCCGTCTACCGATCTGACGCGGGAGACCTTTCAGCAGTGGAGTCAGAGCCTGGAGCCGCTCTCGGCGACCACCAGGCTGGCTCGCATGCAGACTGTCAGAAACTTCTGCATCTATCGCCGGCGGATAGTTCCAGACTGTTTCGTTCCTGATCCAACCCAATTTCCGAAAGCGTGCCCTGTCATCCGGCCGCATATCTTCTCCGAGACCGAAGTGGCCAGACTTCTGGGTCACTGCGATGTAGTGCCGGAAGATCCCGCGCGATCTCCATTGCGGTGGGCGTGTATGCGGTTGGCCATTGTCCTCCTCTACACGGCGGGCCTTCGCCGTGGAGAGTTCATCCGGCTCAAGCTACGGGACTACGATCCGTACGCTAAAACGTTGCTGATCCAGACGTCCAAGTTTCATAAATCGCGGCTGCTGCCCTTGCCCGACGATGTCGCGAAGGAAGTCGAGAGATTCCTCAAAGCCCGTCGGGCGGCTTATCCATCCGCTCTCGATACCGAACCTTTGATTCGAAGTCCATACGGACCAGGACGCAGTTACACCGGGGAACGCCTGTATGCGAACCTGCGCATTCTGTTCGCCCGCGCCGACATCAAGACGGCCGACGGACGGTTGCCAAGAGTTCATGATTTTCGGCACAGTTGCGCTGTAAACGCACTGATCCGTTGGTATCGCGCCGGTGTGGATGTTGAAGCCAGACTGCCGTTGCTGGCGACCTGGCTGGGGCACGTCTCGATCCTGTCCACCTATCATTACCTCCATTTCGTCGAAGACCTCCGGTTGGCCGCCAACAGCCGCTTCATGGATTCATATGGCGGCACCATCGTTCCGGCTCGGCAGAAGGGGGGCGATGATTAATGCAGCCTCCTCCAAACCGACTCGCTTCCTCATTGCGGGATTATTTTTCCAATCATCTTCCGTGCCTCCGAGGAATGAGTTCCCATACCATTCACAGCTATCGCGACACCGTGGTTCTTCTGCTTCGGTTCATTGCATCGATTCGAAAGGTTGAAGTCTGCGACCTGGATCTCGCTGACCTTCAACCGGATCGGATTCTCGCGTTTCTTGCTCACCTGGAGAAAGATCGCGGGAATTCAGCGACGACTCGAAATGTCCGGCTCGCCGCGATCCATGCATTCTTTCGCTACGTAGGCGCCCAGCATCCCGATCACCTCGAACAAGCCCAGCGTGTTCTGGGCGTTCCTTTCAAACGCACTGACCAGCGAGTAATCGAATACCTCGATCGCACAGAGATCGAAACCGTCCTCGCCGGGATTGATCGCAAAACCGCGGATGGTCGCCGGGATTATGCTTTGCTGGCAACCATGTTCAACACGGGAGCGCGCGTGCAAGAGGTGATCGATCTCCGCGCGAACGATCTGCAACTGACACGGCCGTATCAACTCCGTCTATTCGGCAAAGGCCGTAAAGAACGATACTGCCCGCTATGGCCGCAGACCGCTCAGGTGTTGATGGCTATGTGTGACGAACGGAGCATCGATCTTCGTTCAGACGCGAGAGTGTTTCTAAACCACCGGGGCACGCGCTTGACGCGCTTCGGCGTTCGCTACATTCTGGCCAAACACATAGATCGCGCAAGGCCCGCCGTCGCGAGCCTGGCGCGGAAGCGTCTGCATCCGCACAGCATGCGTCACAGTACCGCGGTGGCCCTGTTGAAGTCCGGCGTGGACCTGTCCACCATTAGCCAGTGGCTTGGACACGCCAGCCCAACGACCACCAGCCGATATGCCACTCTCGATCTCGACATGAAGCGCGACGCGATCAATCGTGTGAAACCTATCGCGGCTTCCCGCAAGACTGCCTGGCGGACCAGCGAGACCGTTTTGCAATGGCTGGAGAACCTCTGAATTAATGTGCAGTCGATCCCTCGCAAAACCCACTACCAGAACGGCAATGCGCGGGCCGGCTCCACATTACTGAGAACTCAACATAAGTCATAGACTAAAATGCGAATGGACGTTCCACGCCGGCTGCGGAAGAAAAACAGGCATCCCGAAAACGGATCTGCCTGAAGTTTCTCCCGGCATAATCGGACCAGCGAGTCGATCCCCTTTCTTCCATCGATGGCTTCCACCGCCACCAGGATGCGCATCTGCGGTGTGATCTGGATCATCCGGCAGTTTCTCGGAAAGCGCGCAGCAGAGTAGCCCAATCTGGCGTCACGCCCTTGATGGCCACGCGCATTCGGCCGCGGCTGGATTCCACCTCCACCACGCACTCCGCCGGCGGCGGGGCGGGCGAGGCCAACAACTCCAGGAACTGTGCCGGGGCAGACCGAGCTGGTGTTGCTTCCGTCAGGCGTTGCTTCAATCGGGTGAAATCGAGTCGTAGCGTCTTGGCTGTCGGGCACACGCCGTGTTGCCGCGCCATGGAGGTTGCCGCGGCCCACATCGTTTCCGGCAGTCGCGCTCGCGGCGGGTGAGCGCCCCGCCACGCTTCAAACTGCTGGCTGAGTTGCAATAAATCGTCGGGTATAGCTGTCTTTTCGTGGGACATGCCCCACGCTACTACTCACTGTCGGGGCGAGTCACGCCCGCTTGCCGAAAGCTCACGTAGAATCTGGTAAAATAAGCGTAGCGTTTTTAACGTGCGCCCGTAGCTCAGTTGGATAGAGCGTTTGCCTCCGGAGCAAAAGGTCGGTGGTTCGAATCCACTCGGGCGTACCAAACTTTTCATAGACTTGCACGGAATTCCCGCCAAAAACGAGGTCCAAACGAGGTCCAAATCTCAAAATGAGGTCCGGACGTGGTCTCTGGTAGGCGTGGTATTTGTGCCCAGCCAATAGCTACCAGTATTTCTCCCATGTAATCATTGGTTTGGTGCCCGTGGTGGCCATGGTAGTCGTTTTTTTGGGCCTCGTCTTGTATTCGATTCGAAGACAAGTTTTTTCCCTCCCTTATACACGTCTACCAAGTTCCCCATGGATACCAGGCGCGTGGCGCACCCGGCGACGCGTGTGGCGACCGGGCTGGATGCCCGCCATGTGGTCCCATTGAGGAAGATGGGCGCGTCCTGGCTGCGCTTGTTCAGGAACAGGAGTCAAGCTGGTGGGCACGCACAGGCGCCATATCACTGCATCGCGCGTTTCGCGGCCAACTGGATTCCGGTTGACCTGCGTCGCCTGTCTATGATGCAGTTGCGGAGACACCCGGAGGTCGATATCCTAATCACGAAGGGAGGCGTGTCAACGTGAGCCGGGATCGGGCTTCCCGGCGGCTGTTCTTGATCCTCGCACTTAGCTGCCGGGTCGTATTCAGCCAGGGATCTGTGGATGAATCGCAGGTATGGCGCGATTTCCTGGACTGGCTGAGAAAGCAGCCGCCAGGCGTGGGCGTCGCGGATTATCGATCACATCTCATTGCTGATGGGAGGGCTACTCGTGACGCGGACGTGTACCTCTCCATCGTTGAGAGACTTGCGAAGGAGAAGCGGCTAGAGGTCGATGCTGTCAACTTCGACAAGACCTATGTCGCGGGGTCCCCTATTTACAGCAAACAGCCAAATGCGTTTCTGGTGGGTATCGTATCGAACCTCAAGGCCGGCGCTGCGCTGGATGCCGCTATGGGCGATGGACGGAATGCCGTCTTTCTTGCTGGAAAGGGCTGGGCCGTTACTGGGTACGACATTGCCAACGAAGGCCTGCGTCTGGCGCGCGAGCGAGCCGTAGCGGCGGGACTGAAAATCAATACCATCCAATCTACACATCTGGATTTCGAGTTCGGACGTGATCGATGGGATCTAATTGTACTGACGTATTCGTGGGCCCCGTTTGACCGGCCGGAATTCATGCGGCGGATCTTCGACAGCCTCAAACCCGGCGGTCTGGTTCTCGTGGAAGACAATGAGGGGTCGCTTCATGCGCGTGGTGCCGGAATAAATCCGCCTTTAAGGTGGTTTGAGGGAATGCGCATTCTCCGCTACGAGCAGGCTCCGTCAGGCGGTGACTGGGGCAACCCCAAAAATTCTGTGTATCGCCTACTCGCTCAAAAGCCCTAGTGATCGGTCTATATTCCCGATGCATCAGCGATGATTCTGGCTTGATGCCTCACGAGTCCAAGTTGACGGTTTGTCGCCTTGTCACCGAAGTGCCATGCGGTCGAAACTCCTGGGAGACCGCAATCGTGGGAAGTGGCGGGAAGGTGATCTCCAAACAGGCAAGCCGCCGGAAGCGCGCAGCACGGATCTGATTGGCGGAATCAGTATCCTCATCTCCTGCGCCATCGTGATCCTACCCTCCTGGCGCGCCAGTCTTTCAAATTCCCGGCTTCCCTGAAAGCCAGCCGAATCGAGGGTGGCTTTACTCTCTGAAAACAATCGAAATAAAACATTTGACTACGCGGATGTGTTTTTGCCATCATCCGCGTTAGTTGGACCGCGCCTTGGCGCACATTCAGTTCAACGTCCTTGCGGGAATACCCGCAATCCCGATTCGGGCATCGCCACCAGAACTGTGCGCACACACAAGAAGGCCATCAAAATCGAAAACCCCGTCGCGGGTTGCGGATTCACCACGGGAAACCGCGCGCGGCGGTTCGTGGCGAAAGGCCGCGCCCAATGGGTAGAACCCGGGGTCTCGATTCGCTTTGTGTCTTCCGACCGCCGCCACCAGGCCGCAGAGCAGTCCGTGGCCGCTACACGACGGGGATACGATCTGGCGGCGTGCACAGGAATGGCGCGGATCACTGAATTGGCGAACCTACCGATGGTCGCGCCTGCCGTGTTGCTGGGGCTTGGACGACGCAAAGGCGCGAGCCGGCATACGTTCCTGGCGGTTCAAGGGTTTTGATGAAGTATGTGCCCGAAGTGCGTCAGCGACGATATCTCGATCCGCGAGTATGACTTCGGCCCGTGCCAGCAGACGGGCTATCGGGATGCTGGCGAATGGTTCACGTGCCGCGCGTGCGGCGCGGAAGGCGATGTCGGCGAACTGGAGCGAGGCTTGGCCGCGAGGCGCGCCACGTTCGCGTCGTCGGGGTAGCCTGGCGCAGACAGCCAAGCCGCGGCCCCCAGGCGCAACAAGCGCCACCCGTGGGCCAAGGGCAGGCTATTGGCGGCCGCAGGCGCAAATCCTGGGACCTGGCTTTCCACTTTTTTCGGCGGGGTGGCCTGGTGGCACAAAGTCTCTAGTTACTTGCACTTATTCAGGTGGTCACGGCAGGTGGTCACCCTGGTCAGCCCAGCGTTCGGCGCGGTTGACAGCAGGACCCCACAACAGATGTCAACACTCCCGCCAACCATTACGCCCGCGATGGCGCGGCGCATCGAGATCTGGCCCACCGACCGCTTGGTGCCGTATGCCAAGAACGCGCGCACGCACTCTCCGGAGCAGGTAGCCCAGATCGCGGCGTCCATCGTGGAGTTTGGCTTTGTGAATCCGATCCTCGTCGACTCCACGGACGGGATCATTGCCGGCCACGGCCGCCTGCTGGCTGCACGCAAGTTGGGTCTTGCGGAGGTTCCGGTGGTGGTGCTGGGCCACCTCAGCGAGATTCAACGGCGGGCGTACATCCTGGCGGACAACCAACTCGCGCTGAATGCCGGGTGGAACGATGAACTCCTACGGGTCGCATTGGAGTCGCTTGGAGCGGATGGGTTCAACCTGTCGCTGGTGGGTTTTTCCGACGAGGAACTCGTCACGATACTGGCCGGCGACGAACCGGAGGCTGCCGCCGACGTCGAGGAAGAAGCGGTTCCCGAACCTCCCGCGCGGCCGGTTACGGCGCCCGGGGATGTGTGGTTGATCGGACGTCACCGTCTGATCTGTGGCGACTGCCGGGACGCCGCTGTCGTCGGGAGGTTGATGGCCGGCGCCAATGCGAACGTGGCGATCACGTCGCCGCCCTACGCCACGCAGCGCGAGTACGACCCCACCAGCGGGTTCAAGCCGGTGCCGCCCGAGGATTACGTGGAGTGGTACCGCGCTGTGGCCGCGGCAGTCGAGTCGGTGCTGGCGCCGGACGGATCCTACTTCCTGAACATCAAGGCGCACGCCGACGAGGGCGAGCGGAATCTGTACGTGATGGACCTGGTGCTGGCCCACCGGCGGCAGTGGGGCTGGCGGTTCGTGGATGAGTTCTGCTGGCGGAAAACTGACAATGGCGTCCCTGGCGGTTGGCAAAACCGCTTCAAGAACGCATGGGAACCGGTGTTCCACTTCTGCCGCCAGCAGCAGATCAAGTTCCGTGCGGAGGCGGTGAGTCACGAGTCGGAGGACTGCTTCGACTACTCGCCCGACAACCCGAAATCGAACTCCGGGAGCGGGCTACTGGGGACCGGCGCGCGCGGAGATGCGGCCGGAACGGCTGGGGCCCGTGACGACGATGGACGACATCACGGGGTAGCGCGCCCCAGCAACGTGATCGAGGTGAAGACGGAGAGCAGCCAGGGATCGCACTCGGCACCGTTTCCACGCGCCCTGGTTGAGTTCTTTATTAAGGCGTTTTCCGATCCCGGTGATGTGGTCTTCGATCCTTTTCTCGGGAGTGGAACCACGATGGCCGCAGCCCACGTGCTGGACCGCGTGGGCTACGGCTGCGAGATCTCGCCGGCCTACTGCGACGTGATCCTGCGCCGGATCGAGCATCTGGCAGAAGCAGAACCGGTCCTTGCGGAGACCGGAGAGAAGTTCAGCGAAGTCGCGGCTGGCCGTGGTGTTTCGGCGGTGGAGGGCGCCGATCTGCGCCAGCGCGACTCGAAATCCATTCGCCGCAAACCCAACGGCATGCCTTGCTACGGAGCCAAAGGCAAGTCGTAAACGAAGTTCAACCCAAACCAACAAGGAGCAAACAAGTATGCCCGAAGTAGCCACTCCGAACCAGGGCGAACGCGAGTTCGAAACCGGGACGGACGAATCTTTCAAGAACGCCAACGCCACTGGCGGCGAGGCCCACAACGAAAACCAGCGGGTCACGTACGCCAACATCAAGCGCACCTACGATGTGTACCAGGATCTGGACATCCAGGCCGCGCGCCAATCCCTGGTCGAGACCACGCGACTGAACCAGATCGCGTCGCAGGCTCTGCAAAACGCGGTTGAGACCGCCAACATGGTCGGGAAGCAGGCCATCCGCCACGCCGATGTGGCCGCGGACGCTCTGTGGACCGACGAACTGAACCCGGTGACGCGCGGCGCCGGTTCGAACATCACCGCGGGCAGCGTACCCGCCAACCGGGCGATCGATGTGAGCGCCGCTGGCGTGGGTGTTGATGCCCAGGCCGTGGCGGCCGCCGTCGCCAAGCAGGTGGACGCCACCATTACGCCGGTGCTCGCCACGCTGCAGCAGATCGTCCAGGCCCTGACCACCGCGACCACGGCGATCGCCAACGTCGTGAACCAGTCGCAACCGAAGACGGCGTAGCGCTTCCCACCGAACCGGGGCGGTCCTCAAGCCGCCCCCACCCTTTCAATGGAGACACGACACCGATGAATACTCTGCTGATCATCCTGAAGATTTTCCCCCTGGTACTGGCAGCGGTTCAGGCCGTCGAGCAGGCGATCCCGCTGCCCGGCCAGGGAAACAAGAAGTTAGAACTCGTGCTCGACGTGCTCAAGTCTGCCTATGACGGGAGTACGGAACTGGCGAACCAATTCAGTTGGGACAAACTCGTCGCGGTAGTCGTGCCGATGATTGCCAAGATCGTCGATCTGCACAACGCGCTGGGCCTGTTCCAGAAACCCGTTCAAACCAAAACCGCATGACGAACCTGCAGGTGGTGACGTGGCCGGTTGAGAAGCTGATTCCTTGCGCCCGGAATGCGCGCACGCATAGTGCGGAACAGGTCGCCCAAGTCGCGGCGTCGATCGCCGAGTTTGGGTGGACGAATCCGATTCTGGCCGGCGCCGATGGAATCGTTATCGCCGGCCACGCGCGCCTGCTCGCGGCTCGTAAGCTGGGCATGACCGAAGTTCCGGTCATCGTCCTCGATCACCTGACCGAATCCCAGCGTCGCGCGTTGGTGCTGGCCGATAACCAGCTGGCACTCAACGCCGGGTGGGATGAGGAGATGCTTCGCGTGGAGATGGCCGCGCTCGATGAGGACGGTTTCAACCTCGAACTGGTCGGATTCACAGATGAAGAAATCGAAGGACTGCTTCGCGATCCCGAAGAAGCCAACGTAGGCAACACAGACGATGACGCGGTGCCGGAGACTCCCGAGACAGCGGTCACGGTTCCCGGCGACGTCTGGATCCTCGGGGAGCACCGGTTACTGTGCGGCGATGCCACGCAGATGGCCGACGTGGAGAAGGTCCTCGCCGGCGGTCTGGCCGATATGGTGTTTTGCGATCCACCGTACAACGTGAACTACGGCGCGACGATGAAGGACAAACTCCGCGGAAAGAAGCGGAAGATCGCCAACGACGACCTGGGCCAGGACTTCGAACAGTTCCTGCGGGACGCATGCGTGAACATCCTTGCGATGACCAAGGGTGCGGTCTACATCTGCATGTCTTCGTCGGAGTTGCATACGCTTGAAAAGGCGTTCCGGGAGGCGGGAGGCCACTGGTCCACGTTCGTAATCTGGGCGAAGAACACTTTCACGATGGGGCGGTCGGACTACCAGCGGCAGTACGAGCCGATTCTCTATGGATGGAAGGAAGGCACGGATCACTTCTGGTGTGGCGCCCGCGACCAGGGCGATGTCTGGTTCGTGAAGAAGCCGGCGGTGAACGATCTTCACCCGACGATGAAGCCGGTGGAACTGGTAGAGCGCGCCATCGGCAACAGCAGCAAGGGTCGAGACACCGTGCTCGATCCGTTTGGCGGTTCCGGTTCCACGATGATCGCCTGTGAGAAGACCAGCCGTCAGGCGCGCCTCATCGAATTGGAGCCGAAGTACTGCGACGTGATCATCCGACGGTGGCGGGAGTTCACCGGCAAAGAGGCATCGTTGGGTGGTGACGGCAGGAGCTTCGACGCGATTGCCGCGGAACGAAGGCCAGTGGCAGCGTGAGGTGGGCCAGTGCCATGAGGAGATCGCCAGCGCGGAGCAGCTCCTGCGCAGTGGCCACTCCGACGTCGCCGGCCTTTGCCTAGCGCTGTCCGATTGGTCGACGGAGTTGAGGATTCTTCAGGAGGAACATGAACGAGCACTACTTCCAGATTCTGATCCCGGCAGCCGGGTTGGTCTCCGGCCTTATCGGGATGTATGTGGGCTTGCAGAACCGGGCGCTGCTGGCCGAGGTGCGCAAGGAACTGGCCGAGTTGGAGAATCGCATCATTACGCGAATTAATGGCACCTATGTCCGCACCGGGGAGTGCCAACTCCGGGAACAATTGGTCCACGAAAGACTCGCCACCATGGTTGAGGAGCTGAAGAGAAACGCCGCCGGCTTGTGACCGGCGGCGGGAGGAGAGGCGTGGGTTACTTGGCGATCCGGTATCCTCGTTCGCCGTCCTCGCGCTTGAAGGAGTCGACAGTGAGGCCCATCTTTTTGCCCAGGCTGCCGGAGATGAAGCCGCGGACGCTGTGCGCCTGCCAGCCCGTGGCGGACATGGAATCGACGAGCAAATGCACTTGAGGCGAAGGGTGAGCCGATACGTTTCTGCGTGACCCACCCATATCACCCGTTGTGTGGTCAGACATTCGAATTGGCGGCTCAGAACAGAGAGTTCGGTGAGGATCGTGTCTTTTACCGAGATCCGGATGGCCGCATGCGATATTTGGCGGCCCGTTGGACCAGCCTGGCGGCTCCCGATCCGTTCGTGATTGCGGCCGCGGGCAGGGCCCACTTCCGCATGGAGGACCTGATCCGGCTGGCAGAACAGATCAGGGATCTACTGACGTGAGCACGCACATGGCATCTGAATTAGCTGGACTTCTGGGCGGCCCTCGATCAATGAATGTCAGGCGTGAGGAGCCCGAAAAATGGACTTTGGAAACGCCTGCTTGTTTAGCAAAAAGCCTGAGGACATGCGCCGCATTGGCGCCCTCGGCGGTCGAGCCCGCGCGCGGAATCTGCGATTCCGGAAGGCCCGCCAAGTGTCGATTACCCGCGAGTACAGCCGGCCGCACGAGGAAACCGCCGCTGAGGCCATCCGGCGCATCGATGCCCAGTGCCCCTGGCTGGTTGGGGCGGAACGTTGCGAGGCACGGCGGCAGAGCAGATGAGCGTGTTGCCGATATGCGCGCGGATGTGTCGTGTAAAGAAAACTATGCCGCATGTGTTAAGAAAATAATGCCGCACATGCCAGATCCGCCAATCGCAATGCGCCATGGACCGGCAACATTATCGCCGAATGACGGCATGAAGACTCATGCAGGCCCGCGTTTACGGTTGACAGCAAGGCGCATATGGAGCATAATTCTATTTACACACAAACGCTCCTATGCCCAAGAAACCGCCTCCCGACCCCAAGTCCCTGGCCCTCCGGCAACAGGGCTGCCTGAATCCTCATCCCGAACGGGTCTCCGACGAACTGTTTCAGACCCGCGAGTTTTTCGATGCGCGCGACCTCGTTCAGGTCAAGTACGAAATGCTGCGCCGGGTCGAGACCGACGGACTGCCGGTGAACCGATCGGCAGCCGCCTTTGGGTTCTCCCGGCCCTCTTTTTACCAAGCGCAGACGAGTTTCCAACAGGGCGGCCTACCGGCGCTGATGCCGCAAAAGCGGGGTCCCAAACAAGCTCACAAGCTCACCGCCGAGGTGCTCGCATTTATCCGCGAAGCTCGTCAGCAAGATCCATCCCTGCGCCCGGCGGTCCTGGCTTCGCGCATTCAGGACCGTTATGGCATCACGGTTCATTCACGCAGCATCGAACGCGCTTTGGCGCGCAGTCAAAAAAAACCGCGGTGAACGAAATGTTGCCTCAGTCCGCAGCCGGGGAGGGTTGGGTGGCTGGTTACGAGCAATTGCGAAAGGATGTGCTGAGTCAGTCCACCGGCGGCGGCTTCGGCCTCATCGTCTTCCTCCGCCAAGGCATGACCGCCTGGATGCGGGCATGCGCGGTCCCCCTTGTTTCAGCGCCGGCCGGTGCGTCTGCACGACCCGTGAATGCCGTTAGCTGCCTGCCCGGCGACGTGCGCGCCCAAGCGGCCGTGATCCTGGCGGGAATTCTTCTTCACCACCCAACGGAGGCGACGCTATGCAAGGCGACATGCACAAGGTGAACGCCGGGCACTTGAAACGGAGCGCCTATCTCTACATCCGCCAATCTACGCCGCGGCAGGTTCTGGAAAACACCGAGAGTACCAAGCGCCAGTACGCTCTCCGGCAGCGCGCTACCGCACTCGGCTGGCATGCCGATCGCATCGTGCTGATCGACAACGACCTGGGACACTCCGCCGCTTTGGCGGCGGACCCGGAACGTGAGGGCTTCCAAAGGCTCGTGAGTGAGGTAGGTCTGGGTCGTGCCGGCCTCGTGATCGGACTGGAAGTCTCTCGCCTGGCCCGCAACTCGAGCGATTGGCATCGGCTGCTGGAAATCTGCGCGCTCACCGACACGCTCATCCTTGATGAGGACGGTCTCTATGATGCGGCCAATTTCAATGATCGGCTTCTGCTGGGACTCAAGGGGACGATGAGCGAAGCGGAACTCCACGTGATGCAAGCGCGGATGCGCGGCGCCCTACTGGCCAAAGCTCGACGTGGGGAGTTGCGCGTTCCGCTTCCTGTCGGCTTCGTCTATGATGCGCAGGGCCAAGTGGTTCTGGATCCCGATCAGCAGGTCCAACAAAGCCTCCGGTTTTTGTTTCAATCCTTCCGCCGCCTAAGTTCGGCGTGTGCGGTAGTGAGAGCCTTCCGCGAGGCGAAGCTACTGTTTCCCCGCAGGCTGAAAGGTGGACCGCAACTGGGCGAGTTGGTGTGGCAGAAGCTGGGTTTCAACGAAACGCTGTTCGTCTTGCATAACCCCCGCTATGCAGGAGCCTTCGCGTACGGGAAAACTCGCACGCGCAAGACGCTGGATGGGTCCACCAGAGAAAACTGCCGCAAGAGGAATGGCATACCCTTCTCCCCGGCGCCCATTCCGGTTACATCACGTGGGAAGAATACCAGGAGAATCAGCGCCGGCTTCGGGAAAACGCACACGCACTTGGCCCAGAGCGCCGCGAGGGCCCACCACGAGAAGGCCCTGCGCTGCTACAGGGCCTGGCAGTTTGTGGCGTCTGCGGTGGGCGCATGAACGTCGCCTATCACGTCCGAGCTTTCCGCCCCGGCCGCTCGGTGCCTCACTACTTCTGCCAAGGACGCGGCATTGACAGTCCACAGCCCGTCTGCCAGTGGGTTCCAGGCGTCCCCGTGGATCAAGCCGTGGGCGACCTCCTGCTGGATATCATGACGCCAGCGACTATCGATATTACGTTGGCGGTTCAGGAGGAATTGCAGGCGCGTCTGGAAGAGACCGACCGGCTACGCAAACAGCAGGTGGAACGCGCTCGTTATGAGGCGGAACTGGCCCACCAGCGCTACTTACGTGTGCACCCCGATCATCGGCTGGTGGCGGATTCGCTGGAGGCTGATTGGAATCGGAAGCTTTGCGCTCTCCAGGAAGCGCAACAGCAATATGAGCGGGAAAGCCAGAAAGATCGGCTGGCCGTCGACGAAGAGCTGCGCACCCGGCTGCACATGCTGGCAACGGATTTCCCGCGCTTGTGGCGGGATCCCGACACTCCTGATCGGGAGCGGAAGCGGCTGGCGCGGCTTCTGCTGGAGGACGTAACGCTGATCAAGAAGCATGATCAGATATTGGTCCACATTCGCTTTCCCGGAGGAACCAGCAGAACACTTGAGTTGCCGATTCCGGCAAACCCCAAACTGACACCGCCGGCCGTAGTTGCGGAGATCGATCGGTTACTCGATCACCACACCTGTCAGGCCATCGCTGACAATCTGAACTCGCGGGGCTTTACGCCCGGCTATGGCAAACCATTCCATGGTCCAATGATCGCCCGCATCGCAAAAGATCATGGGCTGAAGACGCGCTGGGAACGATTGAGGCAAAGAGGGATGCTGACACTCGAGGAAATAGGGAAGCGGCTGGGTATCTGCACGGATCAGGTAAAGGCTTGGCGGGCCTCGGAGCTCCTGCGTGCCCATTTGTGCAATGACAAAAACGAGTATCTCTACGAGGACCCCGGTCCTGATCCACCCCGGGTAGGCAGAGGAGCGAAACTACCAAGGAAGGGCCAAATAAGCGAGAATACCTCTCATCATGCGAGCGAGGTGCAGTGTGAAGCGTAAGGCATGATCTGCCCGGCGCTTTTCTGGGCCTTGGCGGCCTCTTTGGCCTTGGGCGCGTTCTTGGCTGGGGTTGCCTTCTTGCTCGCCTTGGCTGCCTTCGGCGCAACGTCGGGCGCCTGTGCGCGAACGCTGGCCAAGGGTTCGGCAGGGCCCACACTGGTCTGGTCTTCCACGCGAACGGCTGCGGATTCGCTGGGCTCTGCTGCCGGAAGCTCAGCCCGCGCTGTATCAGCTTCAATCGTGCCGGCTGCGGGCGCCGGGGCGGGCTCGGCAGCCGCTGGCTCCCCGAGTTTCCGGACAACGTTCCATATGCGCTCGGTCGCGGTTTTCCGATTGGTAAACTTTGTCACGGGTTTGACGCCGGCCAGGCTGTTCCAGATTTCAACCAGCCGCTTGCTATCGGGGCCGATGAGATCGGCGAACTGTTCTTCGGTCGAGAAGACGCCAGCGCCGGTATCGCGGGCGGCCTTACGAGAAGCGTGGGCGGTGATGTTGTTTTCTGCGTCAATCGTAAAGTGTTTCATTTTCGTTTAATCTCCTTGCGCGGTAAGTGCCGCGGCGATCACATTCATCACTCCGGTTGGGAACACAAGCAAGGCAATTCTGCAAAAGAACCAACCTGCCTCCCCTGCCTCCGCCGTTGCGGCCTCCTGGGCGATTTGGCGGCCTTATCGGCAGGGTTCGCCCTCCTTGGCCCACTTGGGCTTGGACGGCGCAACACGGGGCTTGTGTGGCGCGGCGTTGGCCTTTGTGGTGGGTTTTCGACTCCTGGGCAAGCTCGGGTTGCGGCCTGGGTGGACCCGGTAGCTGGGTGAGGTAGAGGGCATGCCAATCACTTCGATTCGGCGACGTGTCGGCAGACTGGAAGGCGTTGCCATGTTTGTGAGCGTCGTCGATTACCCTACCCTCACGTCCCCCGAGATAAACGCCATCGCGTGTCGCGTGCAGATGGGCAAACCGTTGACAGCGGATGAACTGGCTCGCGTAACAAAGCAAAGCCCCGTAGTCGACGGCGAACTCCTGATCAGGGCGCATCGAGGAACCGTCTTCATCAAGCGGTACGGCGGGATTGATCTGGCGGACATTTGAGAAGGTGACTGAACAGTTAAAGAAGAGCCGCAGATTGCGTCAGATTGCGTCAGGATGAAGGGCCACGGGACAAAATTCGGTCGGAAGAAGGAAGAAGCGGTTGCCGCCTTGCTCACGCAGCGCAACATAGAGGAGGCGGCCAAGACAATAGGCGTGGCACCGAACACGCTGTTGAAATGGATGAAGCTCCCGGAGTTTCAGAAGGCTTACCGGGAAGCCCGGCGGGCCGCTCATGGCCAGTCGATCGCACGCCTCCAGCAGGCGACCAGCGCCGCCGTCTCGACGCTGCTCAAGGTCATGGTGGATCCCAATACGCCGGCCTCGACCAAGGTGCGCGCCGCGGATAGCGTGCTGGACCACTCGGCAAAGGCGATCGAATTGGAAGATATCGACGCGCGCGTCACGGAACTGGAGCGTGCCGCCGAGTTGTCGCAGAAACGGTGAGCCTCAGGGCATGTGGAATGACGAATCTTCAAAGGCGGCTCCACAAACTCGAAGCGCACCTGACCGACCCGAGCGGCCTCGTGCCACACTCGCGGAAATGGCTGGTGTACTGGGACACGCAGATCCACGATTACATGACGAACGAGCAAGCCGAGCCCGTTCGGTTCAGCGTAGAGGCCGTTCGTGCGGTCATGAAGTTCACGACTGATCCCGCTTCTCTGGTCGGAAGTATCGCAGGGATAGACGAATGATAAGCAACTCGATGAAGGCGGTTGCCGGAAGGATTCGCAGACTCGAGGTTCGATTTCGTTCGAAGGCCCCCGTTCCTTCGGTGGAAGAGGCGATCGTCGAGAGGCTCGCCGCTGGCGACTGGCAATCCGCGCTGAAGCTGCTGGAACCGCGAGAGCGTGACCTCTGGCAGGAGCGGCAGTCGATGGAGCACAGGGGCAGAGGACCGAACCGTCCGATCCATATTGATTTCACGGACCTAACCCGACTGCGTCAGACGCTTAGCAGCTCGCTCGCAGACTTGCCGCCAAAACTGCGAGAGAAGATGGCCCAACAACTACTCGCGGCCGACACCGAGGAGGGCCGCGTAAGCCGATTCGTCGTATGACTACGCAACTCAAGCGACGGCTGGTTATAGCCCGGAGGAAGCGGCCGCGCGTCAACGTACGGCTGCTCCGTGCAGGAAACATGAGGGGCAGTTGGCTCTCGCGGGATAAAATGGGACATTCAATATGCCGGAACTATCAGGAATGGACGAACCGACGCGCCGAGTGCTCCAGCTATTTATCGAGATGGGCTCCGACTCTCTTGATCTACACACTCTGTTCGAGGCTGGAGGAAATGACCCCACATCCCGCGAGCGAGTTCTCGACATCGTGTCGCGCCTAGTGGACAGCGGCGATTTGGAGTCACGGGGCGGCGATTTTTATTTGATTACCGACAAGGGGCGACGGGCCGTTCGTTGACTCCATCTTACGCGCGAACTGGTTTCGCGAAATCTCACGGGGCGTCTCCAGGATTTCATGGCACGGACGACGCGGCGCCGTTGCGCACAATGGTCGGCGGATCGCAAAGGTGGACGAATAGCACCATGAAGGCACTGACCAAACGACTTCTCCGGCTTGAGGCTCGATTTGGCTGGATGGCCGAAGCAATGCGGAAGGCTGCCGTCCCATCGGGAGCACAGCAGATCGCTGAAAGCCTGAGTGCCTTGGGAATCGTCCGCGAGCCAAACGAGAGCCTTGCCGAAACGACTGCGCGGGCGATGGGGCTGAGCGTTCGGGAGCTTCGATCAGAATTGCAGCAGCGCGCGGCGGGCGCCAGCGCACAACCGTAGCTTCCGATATTAACGAATAACGCTCCGGGACGTAAGCGGGCCGAGAAGCAGATCACCGAGGTGCTGGACGGTCCAGTTCGGCCTGCGCCTTCTCGTTCTAAGTTAGAGCCGTTACAGAGTCTGCAAAGAGAATCTGTACGTGTTCCTCTTGCAAAGGCGCAGAGCGCGGGGTCCTGCCGGGGCCCGCTTTTGGCGGCCACGGTGGGGCTCTTACCGGAAACCGGGAATTGCCGGATGCACGGTAAGGTGGTGCAATGTGTGGTAGGCGTACGGGCATCAAGTAAGCGAAGGAGTTGATTGATTGATGAACAAGAGGATTTTGCGAGCGTCGGCATGGTTTGGCATTCTCGTTGCGGGAGCCTATCCGGTGGCCGGGCAACAGGAGCGAATTGTCCGTGTTGATCTCGCCTATCATGCGCCCGGTAACGGGCCGAAGCCTGATTTCAGTCCCTATGGGACTCAGGTCAAGCTTTCCGATTTGCCGGCGGGCGCGCAACTTCCGGAAGGCGCCGCCCGGCCGGCCAAGACCGGCACTCTCCAAGTCGGCCCGGACCAGAAGTCATGGATCGCAATTCTGGCTACGGCGGATTCCGCTCACCCGCAGGATCTATGCCGGCTCTACATCGACGCCAACCGGAACGGCAATTTCACCGATGACGGTCCGGCCTTTACGGCGAATCCGACATTGAATGAAAAAACCAAGGCATGGTGGTCCTCCTTTAACGGCGCAGAAATGTCCATTCCGTACGGGCCCGGCATCGTCGAACGCTACATGGTCAATTTCTGGGTAGTGCGGGAAGGAGAGGAAGCGCCGAACATCATCCGCTATTCGGTCGGCTCATGGCGGAGCGGCACAGTGAGGGTCGACGGCATTGAGGCTCTTGTGGCAGTCATGGATTCGGACAACGATGCCGTTTTTAGCGCCAAGGATAAATGGTCGATTCTGTCCGCATCCGAGCAGGACGCTTCCAAACGCGTCCTTTCCATCAAGGAAGCCCGACCATCGAGCCGCTTTATGTTTCTGAACAAGGGAGCCGGCAAGGAACTTGTGCTCGAATTCCGCAGCCTGAGTCCGGACGGCCGCTCACTACTTTTCGCCATTGTCGATCGCCCGGTCAAGAAGGCGGAGGATCGCGCCCCCGACGACACGCTTGCCGTCGAGCGCGCCCGCCCTCGAGCCTCACAGCCCTTTCCCTGGGTCGAAAACAATTTCGAACGGGGAATGGCCCAGGCGAAAGAATCCGGGCGCAAACTGATCGTTGATTTCTGGGCCACGTGGTGCGGACCGTGCAGGTCGTTAGACGAATGGATCTGGAGCGACGCCGAAGTGGCAGCCCTTCTGAATGCGGGCTACGTGGGAGTTAAACTCGACGGCGACCTGGAAAAAGATTTGGTAAGCCGATTTTATGTGGAAGGGTACCCGACGATGATTGTGCTGGATTCATCGGGCAAGGAAATCAAGCGCTTCGGCTACCTCTCCTCCAAAGAAATGCTGGAATTCCTGAAACGCTAATGGAAAGCTGTCGCAGTAGACGCTAGCGCCGGCTGTTATCCTGGTCTCAATCCACCGGATGAAACTCTTTCCAACGCTACTCCTATTCGCAGCAGCACTATCGGCTGCCGGACGACAGGTCGCGATCACCATCGACGACCTGCCGCGCGGCGGCGACCACGGCCCCCGAAGTCTTGACGCCGTCCGCGCGATGACCGGGAAATTGCTGAAACCCTTCCAGGAGCAAAAGATTCCCGTGATCGGTTTCGTCAATGAGGGTCGCCCTGTGGGGTTCGGGCCGGAAGGACTTCGCCAGATTCTCGACATCTGGCTGGACTCCGGTGCCGACCTCGGCAACCACTCCTACTCGCACCTCAACATCAATGATGTGCCGCTGACGGAGTACACCGCCGACATTTTGAAGGGCGAGCCGGTATTGCGCGCGGCGCTCGCAGCGCACGGCAAGAAGCTCGAATTCTACCGCCATCCATTCCTCCATACAGGACCGACTGCGGAGATCAAGCGAGCGATGCAGCAGTTCCTCGACCAGCATGGCTACCGCGTCGCGCCCGTCACCCTCGACGACAACGACTTCGAATTCGCGGCGCTCTACACCAAGCCGGCATCCAAGGACCGCATCAAGCGTGAGTACATCCCGTACATGGAGTCCATCGTTGCCTTCTTCGAGCAGCGGTCGGTGGACGTGGTCGGCAGAGAGATTCCGCAAATCTTGCTCATTCACGCCAGCCAGCTCAATGCCGACATGATGCCCGACCTGCTCGCCATGTTCCGCCGCCGCGGCTACACGTTTGTCTCGTTGGATCAGGCCTTGGCTGACCCAGCTTACAAGCTTCCCGAGGAGTACATTGGCCGGTATGGTCTCTCATGGATTCATCGTTGGTCCATGACCAAAGGGATGCCCGGCAAGGACGAGCCCGACGCGCCGAAGTGGGTCGAAGAGGGATGGCGCAAATGACTCCCCGGTCGTTCGCCCCGCTCTGCCTGGCCGTTGTTGGGACTGACTACCGCTCTGACCCAAAGTCGCCGTGGGTGATACCATACCAGATCCGGGCCGTCAGTCCCCAGCAGATCATCTCCCACTACCCGCATCACGTCCAAGCTGGGCGAAGACATGCTTCCGATATCACCATTAAGAGGTTCTAAATGAACGACTTAGTTGTTGCAGACACGGGGGCGGAATGGGGTCGGCTCAAGGCGCTCGTGCTGGACAGCGTCTCCTCCCCGATTACCCGGCGAGTGTACAATCTCGGCCTGGACGAATTCATTGCCTGGTACGCCCAGGAGCCCCGCCCCGGCTTCACGAAGGCCGCGGTGAACGCCTGGCGCATCACTCTTGAAACCCGCGGTCTGGGGTCGATCTCGATCAACGTCCGGATCACCGCCGTCAGGAAGCTCGCGGTCGAGGCGGCAGACAACGGGCTGCTGGCGCCTGAACTGGCCGCCGGCATCACGCGCGTCAAGGGCGTCGCGTCCAAAGGCGTGCGGGTTGGCAACTGGCTATCCCTTCAGCAGGCCCAGAAGCTTCTGAACACGCCGGACGTAACCTCCAAGAAGGGACTGCGCGATCGAGCGATGCTTGCCACTCTCCTGGGCTGTGGGCTTCGCCGGTCCGAGGTCGCGGCGCTCACGGTCAAACACACGCAGCAACGGGACAACCGGTGGTGCATCGTGGACCTCGTCGGGAAGCACGGGCGGGTACGCACGATACCGATGCCGACTTGGGTCAAGGTCGCCATCGATGCGTGGACGTTCGCTGCCGGAATCGTGGAAGGTCATATCCTACGGCCCGTCGACCGCGGCGGTCAGGTCCGGGGTGAACGGCTGTCCGAAAAGGTAGTCTGGCAACTTCTACAGCAGTACGCCGCGGCGGCGGGCGTACCTGGCATCGCACCCCATGACCTGAGGCGGACATGTGCGAAGTTGTGCCGATCGGCCGGCGGCGAGCTGGAACAGATTCAGATGCTACTGGGCCATGCATCGGTTCAAACGACCGAGCGCTACCTTGGCACCAAACAGGATCTGGTGCATGCGCCGAACGACGGGATCAAATTGAGGATCGCGATTTAGGGAACCGTCAATCCTCAGAAGTCTGTCTTTCAGGCATGTGGGAGGTCCTGTTTGAAACACGCGACTTACGCACTTGAGATCTGGAACCCATTTGGACGCCACGAGAGTCCAACCTGGACGGAGTTGGCGCCGCCAAGACCCCAGTTGGACCCCGATTCGCTTGCCACACTCCGGTCACGATCTTCGTGGCAACTGACATCCTACCTTCGGTGTCCTTTCGGTAAGGCTGCGTACGAGCCGAAGATCCGTGAGGTTTCGGCGAGGTTCGGAAACATCAAGATGCTGGCGCCGTTTCAACACATCCGCCAGATTCTCCCTGGCGTGCTGCCGCGCGCTGAAGTACCACGCGACCTGTCGGGCCCGCCGCGGGTGGAAACGGGGGCCGCTGTTGAAAAAGCCGGTGCGCTGATCAACCGTTTCCCCAAATCAGCACGAAAAAGAAAGTGTGCCGCTTCGCACGATCGGAGTGAGGTCCGCTCCCGGTCGCGACCCGAGCTCACTTGAGGCGCACAATATCTTGTATAACAGAATACATGCTTCGGCGCTCGCCAGAAGTGACCCGCCTGTGCTTTCTAAGAATGACCCATCGGGCCGTTCTAGCCTTTTGCGAGTGGCCCATATCCAGGGCTAAAGATCTATCCGGGGAGGCACGCGGCGAGAAAGCGGGTGATGTTCAGTTGTTGC